>OMTC01000008.1 GCA_900313845.1 uncultured Prevotellaceae bacterium | reverse complement strand
GATGAGTTTCTGAGCCTCAGCCTCCTCCCTTGCACGCACTGTATAAGTTCCAAACTTATTGATGGACTGAGGAGTCAAGCCCAGATGTCCCATCACAGGAATACCAGCAGCCAGAATCTTCTTCACCGTATCGATGATTTCCACGCCACCCTCCAATTTCAGGGCATCGCAATGGCTCTCCTTCATGATGCGGATGGCATTCGTCACACCCTCCGTGCAGTTCACCTGATACGAGCCGAAAGGCATGTCGCATACCACCAGCGCACGCTGAGTAGCACGCACCACAGCCTTGGCATGATAAATCATCTGGTCGAGTGTGATAGGCAGCGTTGTCATATTTCCCGCCATCACATTCGAAGCCGAGTCACCCACGAGAATCACATCCATGCCAGCCGAATCCACCAACTGTGCCATGGTATAATCATACGAAGTCAGCATGGCAATCTTTTTGCCCTCCTGCTTCATTTGCATCAAACGGTGGGTTGTCACCTTCCGTTTGTCTTCTACTAAATAACCTGCCATATTTTAAAGAATAATTAATAATTCGCGAACTATTTTTTTAGGTATTAGCTGAGGTCGGAGTTAGAGATGAAGTTTCGTTTCAGTTTGACAACCTCATCATAGTCCAGTTCCTTAAAACTATCCACCACCACGCTGCACTTGCCCTCAATCACCTCCCTCGCATTCGTCGTAGGTAAACCTATCGTGAACATACCTGCACGCATTCCTGCCTCCAGTCCTGTCAGCGCATCCTCAAACACCACACATTCTTCCACCTTTGCACCAAACACCTTCGCGCCCAGCAGATAGCAATCGGGATTCGGTTTCGAAGCCGTAAACATTTCTGCCGTCAGCACCTTGTCAAACAACTCATCGAAATATGGAATGCAACGTCTCAGGTACTCCATCTTCTGCTCGTTCGAACTCGTCACCACCGCACATTTCACGCCCCTCTTCCTAATGTCGCGAACAAAATCCTCGGCTCCATCCACGAAATCGAACTTCATTTGAGCCTCGTAGGCATACAGTTCCTTAACGATTTCCTCATGGTCCTCCTTCGGGAAATACCTATCCAGAATCTGAGTCAGCGTCGTACCCTTAATCACGTCGCTGAAGTTCGGCATCTCGGGATGGTAACGTCTGCCCATCTCACCCCAAAACACCGAATACTGGCCTTCCGAATCCACCAACGTGCCATCCACGTCGAACAAAGCCACCTTGAATTGTTCTTCCATTATATATTTCCTATTTCACTTTCCATTCTTCATTCTACTCCCCTCGCCCTTTGGAGAGGGGTCGGGGGTGAGGCTTTTTCACTCTTCTTCCATCTCCCAAGGTCCCGACACCACATGCCTCTTCAGCACGTCCAGTTCGAAATCCACACCAGCGATGATGCCATATCCCCTCAGACGCTGCTCCACCGTTTTCCTTGCTAACTCAGGATGGTTGTTCTGCTCACTCAAGTGACAAAGCCACACGTGGCGCAAGTTCTCATGAAAATTGTCAGCAAGCAACTGAGAGGTTTGTTCATTACTCAGATGCCCCGTACCGCTCGTAATCCTATCCTTCAGGTACTGAGGATAAGGACCGTTGCGAAGCATCTCAGCATCGAAATCAGCCTCTATCATCAGGTAATTCGCCTTTCCTATATAAGTGCTCACCTCCTCCGTGGGCGCACCTATGTCCGTCATCACGCAGAAAGTTTCCCCCTCAGCCGACTCGATGCAATAACCCACATTGTCCGTCGCATCATGCGGAAGCGGAAACGCCGTCACCCTAAGGCTCGTGCCCAGTTCGAAAGGGACACCCTTCTCGATATTCACGTTACGGCTCGGATCCACCTTCCTCATCGTTTGATGACTCTTACGCATCCCCTCGTGCACCTCCGCCGTGGCATACACCTGCAAGTTCAGCTCGTTGCTCACGTATCCCGCTGCCTTGATGTGGTCAGCATGGTCGTGCGTCACCAAGATGCCGCGCAAGATAGAGGTTTTCAAGCCATATTCCCGAACATATCGCTTCAGTCTGCGGATACCTATCCCCGCATCAATCAATACAGCGTCCGTACCATTGCTCAAATACGAGCAGTTGCCACTACTTCCACTGCCAAAACATACAAACTGTAGCATTTCATTTATTATTTTGGCGCAAAGTTACAAGTTTTTTCTCATTCAACACCCCTTTCAAGGATTAAAACAAGTCAATGAAAGTTTAAACATTACTAATTTCACACTCATTTCATTGCTGCTTTCCAAAAAAATGGTTAATTTTGCCAACATTCATCGAAAAGCAGAAATATCACAACTGCATTGATACGCTTTTAAATGAATCATCAATTTGTTCGTTTTATCAATTTCAATTTAATATCGATTATGAAAAAAACAACTCTATTCTCAGCCCTCCTCGCAGGTTCACTTCTCCTCGCAGGATGCGGAACACCCAATCAGCAATCCCAGCAAGGTGCTATAGGCAACATCCTCGGTAACATCGCAACAGGCGTGCTCACAGGCCAAGACCCTAATTCAGCAGCCACAGGAGCCATCACCAACGGGTCAGCCATCAGCAGCATCATCGGAATCCTCACCAACGGACTCGGTTCCAGCAACAGCGTCAGCAGCATCTATGGCACATGGGTTTATTCTGAGCCTGCCATCCAGTTCGAAAGCGAAAACGCACTTGCACAATTGGGCAGCAGCGTCATCAACAACATCGCACAAAACAAACTGGCTCCTTACTATCAGAAAATCGGCATCACCCCAGGCAAGTTCTCCGTCACCTTCAACGAGGACAACACATGCGCCTACACCGTGAACGGCAGACAGTACACAGGCACTTACTCCTACGATGCCAAGTCGAAGAAAGTCAACATCAAAGGCAGCATCATCAACCTCCCTACCTGCTACGTCACCCTCTCCTCTTCCGAGCTTGCCCTCACCTACGACTCCTCCAAAGTGCTAAGCATCGCACAGTCCATCGGAATGAATTCAGGCAACTCAACCCTCGGCTCCATTGCCGACCTCTCCTCCACCTACAAGGGCATGAAGACCGGCTTCCTCTTCAAGAAGAAATAACCACATTTTCATCTCTCATAAGCGATTGACGTATTCACTATCATGATGGATGATGTGTGGGAGGATGCTCTATGCTACCCAAAAGAGAAGCACGTCAAGTCCTTAGAGAGGAAAACGATAGACTACTGGCAAATGGTCGGAATAGCCCGCATGATAGCTTGGTCCTATGAAAGTGCGAAAGGGTCTTGTTCCACCAAAAACGGGGTCGGATTCAAGGAGGAAAGGCGATGTAAGGGTGTGGACGGAAGTGGAAAGCTCTGCGAGGGTCTGACTCACCCAAATCTGGTCTATCCATTCCCATATTCCCTGATACTTGTAGGAACCCAGCGCTTTATTCTCAACGAGGTTAGTGAGGACCGTGCACTGCTGGGCAAACTGAAGGATGTCGGAAGAGGACGGTGCAGAATTGAAGTCGCCTGCCAAGAGGATGTGTGCCCGAGGGAATAGATGCTGCACGTGGTTGATATGTTGTGCCAAGAGTGCAAGCAAATAGTTTCGTTTTTGTTGTGCCTCAACTCTTCCCAAACGAGAAGGAAGATGGACTGCGAAGACATGGAGTGTGTCGCCCGAAGGGATGCGTCCCCAGGCATGGAGTATGTCGCGGGTGGGAGTCCAATGATGGGCAGTGAGGATGGAATCAGGAATGCCGATGGACTCATGGGAGATATACTGAAAACTGTTGGGACGATAGACAATTGCTACATTGATGCCACGTGCATCGCGGGAAGTGGTTTTCAGGTATTGGTAACCGATACTGGCAATAGGTGTTTCTTGTGTAAGGTAGATAAGGCAGGAATCAGATTCTATCTCTTGTAAGATTCCTATATCCAATGGTTTGAGTGTATCTGCCGCAAGGAATACTTGAGCTATGCGTTGCATCTTTTGGACAAAGCGAAAATGGCTCCAATGGAGTCTTCCCTGAGGAAGAAAATCCTCATCCTGAAAGCCGGATGCATCGAGAGTGTCGAAAGCATTTTCACAGTTGTAGGTTAACACCGTGAAATGTGAAGAGGGAGAGAGAATCGAAGCACTCTGCAGGAATAGTGCGAAAAGAAGGATGGGGAAAAGGACAATGTATTTCACGATGAATAAAAAGAGATAAAGGCAATATAATAAGATGGAACCGTCCCTTCCTCAAAGCAATCAGTTAATTGTTTTTTGCTTTTTCTGTTCGTCGTAAGCGATTTTGGCTTGACGGAGGATGTCGGAGGAGAAGATGAAGTCCTGAAGGGGTTTGTTGGTGGCATCCATGATTTGCTGGTTGGAGCCTTGCCATTCGGCACGTCCGTCGCAGATGAAAGTGATGTTCTCGCCAATTCCCATGACGGAATTCATGTCGTGGGTGTTGACTATGGTTGTGATTTGGTCTTCGTGCGTGATGCTTTGGATGAGTTCGTCGATGACGATGGAGGTCTTTGGGTCGAGTCCCGAATTGGGTTCGTCGCAGAAGAGGTAACGGGGCTGGAGGACAATGGCACGGGCGATGGCAACTCGCTTCTGCATACCGCCTGAGAGTTCGGCAGGCAGTTTATTATCGGTTCCCTTGAGGTTCACACGCTCCAGACAATGCTGCGCACGTTTCACGCGATCGTCACGTGACATGTCGGAGAACATGTCGAGGGGGAACATGACGTTTTCGAGAACGGTGAGTGAGTCGAAAAGGGCTGCACTCTGGAAAATCATACCCATCTCGCGGCGCAGGAGGATTTTCTCTTTCTTGGAAAGACTGACAAAATCGCGGTCGTCGTAGAAAATTTGCCCTTTGGTGGGGGTGAGAAGTCCTACGATATTCTTCATCAGGACGGTTTTTCCGCTTCCGCTCTGTCCGATGATAAGGTTGATTTGTCCGTTCTTGAAGGTGGCATTGATGTCGGTGAGGACTTCCTTGTCTTCGAAAGATTTATAGAGATGGGATACTTGTATCATACACAAAAACTTGCTTTTAAGTGAGAATCTGCGTGAGGAAAACGTCAGCGAAGAGGACGAGGATGGAGGAAGCTACAACGGCATCGGTGGATGCTTTGCCGACTTCGACGGAACCTCCTTCGACGGTATAGCCCTTGAAAGCGGAGACGCTGGAGATGATAAAAGCATAGACCACAGCCTTAATCATTCCGCACCAGAAGAACCATTGGTTGAAGTCGTAGCGGAAACCTTCGTCAAGTTCGGGAATAGTGGTGATGCCCATGTAGGAGGTGGCATAAGCTCCGACTATACCTGCAAAGACGCTGAGGGTGACGAGTATCGGCATCATCGTCATCAGTCCGAGTATCTTGGGAAGGATGAGATAATTGGCGGAATTCACGCCCATAATATCCAGTGCGTCAATCTGTTGGGTGATGCGCATGGTTCCCAATTCCGAAGCGATGTTGGAGCCAACTTTTCCGGAAAGGATGAGGCACATGACAGAGGAGGAGAACTCAAGGAGCATGATTTCGCGGGTGGTGTAGCCAACCACCATGCGGGGCATCCACGCACTCTGGATATTGAGTTTGATTTGAAGACAGATGACGGCTCCGATGAAGAAGGAAATGATGAGAACAAGCGGGATGGAGTTGAATCCCAACTGATACATCTCGGTGACATATTGCTTGTAGAACATACGCATGCGGTCGGGCACCGCAAGGGTTCGCCCAATGATCTGCACATATCTGCCCAGTTCTATAAGAGTACCTTTCAGCTTAATCATTGTTTAATTTTGGTCCTTTACTTGCAAGGTGTAGCGTAGATTTTTATACTTTTGAACTGCAAAAGTAAGAAAAAAATGTATTATTTGTTCAATTTAACATATCTTTTTACGATAGAATGCAAGGAATAAAACAAAAATTTATACTTTTGCAGAAAGATTACGATTCGGAATGGCAGAAGAATTATTGAAAAGCGCAACAACCAATGCAGGCGATGCTGAAGTGCCAGCGTTTTCGGAGGACCGACAGACGCTCTATACCCGCCATCTGGTGAAGACCTATGGTAAGCGCACGGTGGTGAACGATGTGTCCATTCATGTGCGCCAAGGAGAGATAGTGGGACTGTTGGGCCCTAACGGTGCAGGCAAGACCACTTCGTTCTACATGACTACCGGCCTGGTGGTGCCCAACGGAGGGAAGGTGTTTCTGAACGAAACGGAAATCACGCACTACCCCGTGGCGAAACGTGCACAGGCTGGTGTGGGCTATCTGGCTCAGGAAGCGTCGGTGTTCAGGACGATGAGTGTGGAGGACAACCTGATGACAGTATTGGAGATGCGCAAGGACTTGACGAGGGAAGAGCGAAAGGAGAAGATGGAAAGCCTGCTCGACGAATTCCGCTTGCAGAAGGTGAGAAAGAACAACGGAAACCAGTTGTCGGGAGGTGAGCGACGACGCTGCGAAATTGCCCGCTGCCTTGCCATCGACCCTAAATTCATCATGCTTGACGAACCGTTTGCTGGTGTCGATCCTATTGCAGTGGAGGATATTCAGTATATCGTTTGGAAGCTGAAGGACAAAAACATCGGCATTCTGATTACGGACCACAACGTGCAGGAAACACTCTGCATCACGGACCGCGCCTATCTGCTTTTCGAGGGTAGAATTCTCTTCAAAGGCACTCCGCCCGAACTGGCTAAGAACACCATCGTGAAGGAGAAGTATCTCGGCTCCACCTTTGTGCTTCGACCTAAGGACTTCCAAGTTATTGGAGCAAAGAAAGCAAGGGAAAACGAAGAATAAGCAGCCCCATCCCGATTTTTCTCTAATGAGCTGAAAGGAATTGGAAAATTTAGAATGATGAAGAACGAAATAAGAACATGGAGAAGGAAAACATATTGAACGAGGAAAGCATCAAGGAGGACTTGCGTTACTTGCAACTGTTGGCGCAGAGTTATCCTACGATTGCTGATGCGAGCACGGAAATCATCAATCTGGAAGCTATCTTGAACCTTCCAAAGCCTACGGAGCACTTCATCAGTGACCCGCATGGGGAGAGCGATGCCTTCAACCATGTGCTGAGAAATGCATCGGGATACGTGAAGAGAAAAGTGGAGGAAATCTTCGGAACCGCTCTCAGAAAAGCTGAGAAAAAAGAGTTGTGTACGCTCATCTATTATCCTGAACAAAAACTTCAACTCATCAAGGCTACCGAACAGAATCTCAATGACTTTTACGTAACTACCCTCAACCAACTGATTAAGGTTTGCAGGGAGGTTTCATCGAAATATACTCGTTCAAAAATCCGCAAGGAACTGCCTAAGGAATTCGGCTATATCATCGAGGAATTGCTGCACGAAAGCTATAGTGCTTACGGCGAGAAGAAGCATGAGTACTACAACGTGATTATGCAGTCGATTATCAACACGCAGCGTGCCGATGAATTCATCATCGAGATATGCAAGCTGATTCAGAAACTTGCCATAGACCGCCTGCACTTGCTGGGCGACATCTTCGACCGAGGACCTGGAGCGCATCTCATCATGGAAACGCTATGCAACTACAATCACTTCGACATCGTTTGGGGCAACCACGACATCGAATGGTTTGGCGCTGCAGCAGGCAACCGAGCATGCATCTGCAATGTGCTTCGCATCACCTTGCGATATGGCAATCTGCCAACTTTGGAGGATGGCTACGGCATCAACCTCCTTCCGCTTGCCACCTTCGCCATGGAGGTGTATAAGGATGACCCATGCGAGCTGTTCCAAGTGAATTCGCTGGGCAGGGACTTGAACATGGATGAGAAAGCCCTCCGACTGAGTGCGATGATGCACAAGGCAATTGCCGTGATTCAATTTAAGGAGGAGGCAAAAATCATCAATCGCCGCCCTGAATTCGAGATGGAGGACAGAAAACTGCTCCACCTCATCGATAAGGAAAAGGGCACCATCACGCTCAACGGAAAGACTTACGAGCTGAGGGACAAGAACTTCCCTACCATCGACCCAAACAGCCCATACGAACTGACGGCAGATGAGGAACAAGTGATGCAGAAAATCCGCCATTCGTTCCTTACCAGCGATAAGCTCCACCGACATATCGACTGCCTTTTGGCACATGGATGCATGTACTCCATTGCCAATTCCAACCTGATGTACCATGCTTCGGTACCACTCAACGAGGACGGCTCACTGAAAGAGGTGGAGATACGAGGCAAGAAGTACAAGGGCATCGATCTGATGAAGAAGACAGGCTACATCGTTCGCGAGGCTTTCAGCAACGACATCGATGACGAGGAAAAGCAATTTGCCATCGACTATATCTGGTACTTGTGGTGCGGCAAGAACTCACCACTTTTCGACAAGGACAAGATGACTACCTTCGAGCGTTATTTCATTGCCGACCCTGAGGCATACGTCGAGAAGAAGGGCTATTACTACCACTACCACAACGAGGAAAAGACGGTGGACATGATTCTCGACAGCTTTGGCGT
Organism: uncultured Prevotellaceae bacterium; assembly: GCA_900313845.1. Taxonomy (GTDB): domain Bacteria; phylum Bacteroidota; class Bacteroidia; order Bacteroidales; family Bacteroidaceae; genus UBA3839. Next base: position 6,024 of record OMTC01000008.1, on the reverse strand, counting down.
GGAGGGTGAGCATCGGCACATCATCAATGGACATGTGCCAGTGAAGACCATCAAGGGTGAGAACCCCGTGAAAGCAAATGGAAAACTACTCGTGATAGATGGAGGATTCTCCCTCGCCTATCAACCCACAACAGGTATTGCAGGCTACACGCTGACCTACCACTCACGTGGACTCGACCTGGTGCAGCATCAGCCTTTCCGCTCTGCCAAGGAGGCAATTATCAGTGGCGACGACATCAAGAGTTCCACACAAATCGTTGAGATGAATTCGAAGCGAATGTACGTGAAGGACACCGATAAGGGAAAAATTCTGCAAGCGAAAGTGGACAACCTGAAACGTCTGCTTTATGCTTATCGAAACGGTTTTATCAAAGAAATATCAAAATAGATTCGAACAATCTCTTTCTTGCAGGAAAAGAAGAATGTATATATTACATTGCATCGCTTCACGCTTCTTAGGAGCGTTGCCCCAAGTGTCTAAGGACAACTAAACACTTTGCGCTTCATGCTTATTTTCCTGTGATATTCTCTCCCTACTAATCACTAAAAAAAGATTTCAGCATGGAAGAAGAAAAATTTCAGATTACACAAGAAGAGCTCGATGCAGCTTGGAATGCCAGTCCGCTCAACTACATCGAAGCTATCACCGATGCTTATCTCAACACGCTCGATGGACAACTCACAGAGTACAACATGGATGTGCTTACCGCCAATCAGCACACGCTCCTTGCCTACCGATATATCCTCGACGAAGTGATGGAAGGCGGATTCATCCAGCTCATCCAAAATGGATATGGGCCTTACGTGCTCGACGGTCCGTTTGCCATGATGATGAAGAAGCATTGGGAACTCGTGGATTTCGGAAAGTTCATGTACGAGGTGAAGAAGGAATATCATCTGCACAAGGCAGAACTGGAAGCAGACTTGAACGAGGAACAATTCATGGCGCTCTATGAGCAGCAGGAGAAGATGAACGAGCTGGGGGATGAATTCCTCGACAAGTACCAGGAAATAGTGACTCCATCCATCGCAGACTACGTGAGAAAGAACGAGGAAAAATTTGTTAGGTAGATCAATGGCAAAGAAAACTGTAAAGGCTCCATCCATCAACATCAAGAACAAGCGCGCACCTTTCGACTACATTTTTATCGACCAATTCACGGCGGGAATTGTATTGACGGGCACTGAAATCAAATCTATCCGCATGGGCAAGGCAAGCTTAGTGGATACCTATTGCTATTTCGTGGCTAACGAGTTGTGGGTGAAAAACATGAACATTTCGCTCTATATGCAGGGGTCGTACAACAACCACCAAGTGAGACGCGACAGAAAACTACTCCTCAACAAGAAGGAGCTGAGGAACTTGGAACAGGATTCCAAATCGCCTGGCTTCACCATCGTTCCCATCCGGCTCTTTATCAATGAGAACGGACTGGCGAAGCTCGACATAGCTCTTGCACGAGGTAAGAAAGAGTTCGACAAACGTCAGTCCATGAAAGAAAAGGAGGACAGAAGGGAGATGGACAGAGCGATGAAACATTAATCGATGCAAACACTTCAAGACATTATCCAAGAGCGGATTCTCATCCTCGACGGAGCGATGGGAACCATGATTCAGAAATATGGACTTTCGGAAGAGGATTTCCGAGGCACGCAGTTCAAGGACATTCCAGGACTGATGAAAGGCAACAACGACATTCTGAATCTCACCCGTCCCGACATCATTCGAGAGCTCCACAAGAAATATCTCGATGCAGGTGCCGACATCATCACCACCAACACCTTTTCCTCCCAGCGCATCTCCATGGAGGACTACCATGTGGAGAACCATGTGAGGGAAATCGCTGCGGCTGGGTGCAGAATAGCTCGTGACATTGCTGATGAATATACGAAATGCAACCCACAGAAACCTCGTTTCGTGGCAGGAAGCGTGGGACCCACCAACAAGGCTTGTTCCATCAGTCCCGATGTGAACGACCCAGCGGCTCGTAACCTCGATTTCGACACACTGGCAGAGGCTTACGAGGAACAAATCACAGCACTGCTGGAGAATGGTGTGGATGCCATTCTCTTTGAAACCATTTTCGACACACTCAATGCCAAGGCGGGAATCTTTGCTGCCGAGGAAGCTATGCGAAAGACGGGCATTCGTCGCCCCCTCATGCTTTCCATCACGGTTTCCGACGTGGCAGGACGCACACTCTCAGGACAAACCCTCGAAGCATTCCTCGCTTCGGTGCAGCATGCCGATTTGTTCTCCATCGGTTTGAACTGCTCCTTCGGTGCCAGCCAACTGAAGCCTTTCCTTCGTAATCTGGCACACAAAGCACCTTATTATATTAGTGCCTATCCAAATGCAGGATTGCCAAACTCCCTCGGGCTCTACGACCAAACGCCCCAGATGATGGCAGCGCAAATCAAGGAATATGTAGATGAAGGACTCGTGAATATCATTGGCGGATGCTGCGGCACCACCGATGAATTCATCGCCCTCTACCCTCCCCTTGCAGCAGGGAAAGCCCCTCATGTGCCTGCCCCAAAAGCGGAGAACCTGCTGCTCTCGGGATTGGAACTTCTGGAACTTACACCCGAACGGCAATTCATCAATGTGGGAGAACGATGCAACGTTGCCGGTTCCCGCAAATTCCTTCGTCTCATCAAGGAAAAGAACTACGAGGAAGCACTCAACATCGCCCGCAAACAAGTGGAGGATGGTGCGCTCGTACTCGACATCAACATGGACGATGGACTCCTCGATGCGAAAGAGGAGATGACCACATTCCTGCATTTGGTGATGTCGGACCCCGACATATCGAAAGTGCCGATGATGATCGACTCCTCGAATTGGGATGTCATCGTCGCAGGACTGAAATGTGTGCAAGGCAAGAGCATCGTCAATTCCATTTCTCTCAAGGAAGGCGAAGAGGTGTTCTTGGCACATGCTCGAGAAATCAAGCGACTCGGTGCTGCCACCGTCGTGATGGCATTCGATGAGCAGGGACAAGCCACCACCTACGAGCGAAAAATTGAGATATGTGAGCGAGCCTACCATCTGCTGGTGGACAAAGTGGGATTCAACCCTCACGACATCATTTTCGACCCCAACGTGTTGGCTGTGGCAACAGGTATGGAGGAACACAACAACTATGCGCTCGACTTCATCCGTGCCACAGAATGGATTCGGAAACATCTGCCTGGAGCCCATGTGAGCGGAGGAGTGAGCAACCTCTCCTTCTCTTTCCGAGGCAACAACTATCTGCGTGAAGCGATGCATGCCGTATTCCTCTACCACACCATCTCCGTGGGGCAAGACATGGGCATCGTGAACCCTGCCACGCAAGTGCTCTATTCCGACATCTCCAAGGAAGTACTCACAGCCATCGACGATGTGCTATTGAACCGAAGAGCAGATGCCACAGAACGACTCATCAAGGTAGCCGAGCGTATCAAAGCTGAGAAAGCTGGCGAAAACACAAACGATAGCATCTTGTCGTGGCGCAATGGCACCGACGTGGAATCCCGCTTGCAATATGCCCTCGTGAAAGGCGATTCCGAATACTTGGAAACCGACTTGCAGGAGGCGATTCAGAAATACGAAGGCAATGCCGTAAGAATCATCGAAGGCCCACTCATGGATGCCATGAACCAAGTGGGCGAACTCTTCGGAAGCGGAAAGATGTTCCTGCCTCAGGTCGTGAAAACGGCTCGTACCATGAAGAAAGCCGTGAGCATTCTTCAACCTCACATCGAGGCATCGCATCAGGAAGGTTCTGCCAAATCGGGAAAGGTACTCCTTGCCACGGTGAAAGGCGACGTACACGACATCGGGAAGAACATCGTGAGCGTGGTGTTGGCATGCAACAACTACGAAATCATCGACCTCGGCGTGATGGTGCCAGCAGAGCAAATCGTGGAAAAGGCAGTGGAAGAAAAAGTGGACATCATCGGACTCAGTGGACTCATCACCCCGTCGCTCGAGGAAATGGTGAATGTGGCAAAGGCACTGCAAGAGCGAGGGCTCAACATCCCGCTAATGATTGGTGGTGCCACCACCAGCGAGTTGCACACCGCCCTGAAAATAGCACCCGTCTATTCCGCCCCTATCGTATGGATGAAAGATGCATCGCAGAATGTGCTGGCTGCCACCCGCCTACTCAACCCTCAGCAGCGCGAAGACTTTACCGCCGAACTGCAAGAAAAGTACCAGCATCTGCGTACAGATCACGAAAACTCATCCTCCACTCCACTCTCGCTCGAAGAGGCAAGAAAAAGAAAGCCTAACCTGTTCTAAGCCCATGAAATGTCTTTGAAACGGGTGTCATTTAGTACCATCCGTCACAAATCCATGCAGAATATCCCACTATTTTGGCAAGGTAAAGGATTTAAAAGGAACAACGGAAAAAACGGAAAAAGAACGGAAAAACAGAAAAAATAGTTTTTTCATCCGATAATTCTTAAAAGTTTCCGTTTTTCCGAAAAATTTCCGTTTTTTCCGTTGTGAAACTTAGAGCAGGCGAAGCAAAATCCGTTTAATCTGTGACATCTGTGGTTTAAATAGTAATTCAGCAATATGGATAAAACGATTGGATATTGCGGCATTAACTGTGAGTTTAGAACCTACCTTTCAACTTATTCAAATCGCTTTCCATTCCATTTCAGCAGTGCCAAATGGGGTTCTTCGTGCTTTGCTTTTTCTCCTTCAGGCAAAAGCGTGAATCTTCTTCTCACGATTTGTAAGTCAGAAGATTGTGCCGAGAGCACCAGCTGCTGAAAATCATTCGTATTGGGAATATCGACGAATTGCTTGGTGTCGAGGAGATTCCATTTCATATCATAGAAACGAATCTCGCTATCAAACATGGAATCCACTTGGCAGGTGGATACCATACAAATCACCTGTTCCGTTCCCTTCTGCAAAAGTTTCATGCTCACCTCCGACACCTCCGTCAATCGGATATGCGCATAATCATCCGTCAGAGCAGTCATCTCGCTCGGCGTTCCCAGCTTGTTCTTCACCTCCGCCTTGGCATTGCTGGCAAGATAATCGATGAAATCCAAACGGTCGTTCTTGGTGAGCAAAGGAAGCACCTCGTCGGGCATCTCCTTGATAGCCTCACGAACAGTCTGAGCCGATGCGGAAAACGCGGCTGCAACACAGAACAGAAAAATATAAAGTCTTTTCATCTTTTCTAACTGAATTTTCATGCAAAGATAACACATTCTGACAAATTTCACCGTCACATTGACAAAAATAAAGACTTTTTAACGCATGGCACAAAATTTGCTATCGCAGCCGATAAGAAAAAACAAAGAAGATTATGGCAAAGTTTATTGATTACTACAAGATTCTTGGTGTGGACAAAAACATACCTCAGGATGACATCAAAGCTGCCTACCGCAAACGCTCCAAGCAGTTCCATCCCGATTTGCACCCCGATGATCCAAAGGCAAAAGCGAAATTCCAGTTGCTCAATGAGGCATACGCCGTGCTGAGCGACCCAGAGAAGCGTGCCAAGTACGACCAGTATGGAGAGAATTGGGACAAGGTAGGACAAGGATTCGGAGGAGGAGGAACGGGAGGTACCGGTTTTGAAGGATTCGATTTCAACTTCGGAGGACAAGGCGGAGGATTCTCCGACTTCTTCGAACAGCTTTTCGGTGGAGCTTTCGGTAGCCGTACTTCAGGCAGACGAACGAGTCAAGGTTTCCAATCCGCCAACATACGGAAAACTGCAGATGTTGAAGCAGAAGTACCCATCGACGTGTTCACAGCTATGCTCGGTGGAGAAATCGTCCTTCAGACACCGTTAGGCACAAAACTGAAAATGAAAATAAAGCCAGGAACCCAACCAGGCAGCAAGCTCCGACTGAAAGGAAAGGGACGGACTCTTGCCAATGGCATCGTGGGCGATCTCATCCTAACGATTGTCGTCCAGATTCCAACCAAACTCAGCGACCGCCAAAGGGCATTGCTCGAAGAAGCTGCTCATTCATAAAGGTAGGTTCGAAAAATTATGTCGGATT
>OMTC01000056.1 GCA_900313845.1 uncultured Prevotellaceae bacterium | reverse complement strand
CAAAATTAAAAAGTAAAAGGTAAAAAATAAAAGCCAACGTCAAAGTTAGTTTTTAATTTTTACCTTTTACTTTTTAATTTATATGGCGGAACTATTTTAGTTCATAATTGCAAAATAGTCAACAATACCTATCAGATGCTGTTGCTCATCTACCACCAAGAGTGAATGGATTTTGTGGTGTCGGAACATATACTGAATCTGCGTGAGTTTGGCATCTGGATTAATCATCTTTGGATGGCGCGTCATCACATCTTCAACTGTCACATTGAGGAAGTTTTCCTTTGCACCTTCCACAGCTCTACGAATGTCACCATCGGTAATAATACCTTGAATCTTATCGTCTTTCATCACAACACCCAAGCCGAGTTTCCCCTTACTGATGTCGATAATTGCATCCACGAGAAGCATATCTGATGGAATTATTGGGAAATTATCCGTGTACATCACATCGCGCACTCGAGTTACCAATTTCCTTCCTAATGAACCAGCAGGATGGAACAAAGCAAAATCATTGGCTTTGAATTTGCGCTTTTCCATCAAGGCTATTGCCAACGCATCACCCATTGCCATTTGTGCCGTGGTTGAAGAGGTTGGTGCCAAATTGAGTGGACAAGCCTCTTTTGCTACACTACAAAGAATGTGATAATGAGAATGGCGGGCAATGAGTGAATCGGGATTTCCTGTCATGGAAACTACTGGAATCTTTCTTTCTTCCAACGACGCAATGATACGCAGCAACTCATCCGTGTTTCCAGAATTGGAAATCTGCAAAAGGATGTCGTTGGCTGTAATCATTCCGAGGTCCCCATGAAGTGCATCGAGTGGGTTGATATAGAAGGAAGGAGTACCCGTACTGGCTAAAGTGGCAGCTACTTTGGCTCCAACATGTCCCGACTTCCCCACTCCCGTAACGACAACATGTCCCGTACATTCGTAAATAAGTTCTACCACTCGATCGAAAGTATCATCGAGCTGAGGGATGAGGTCCAACAAGGCTTTTGCCTCATCGCGAAGTGCTTGTATGGCAGTTATTCGTGGTTGCATTGAATGTTAGTTTTATGAAAGAAGACTCTGAATTACCTTTTCAAGGTCTGAAAGGTGAAGCATATTTGGTCCGTCACTCAAGGCGTGGTCTGGGTCGGGATGTACTTCAAAAAAGAAACCATTCGCACCAAATGCTTTGGCAGCAAGTGCCATGGCTGGCACATATTCTCGATTACCTCCTGTCTTTCCTCCTGCTGCACCAGGACGCTGCACAGAATGTGTGCAATCCATGATGACAGTATCGGTGAAACGTTTCATATCTGGAATGTTTCTAAAATCCACAACCAGATTATTATAACCGTATATATTACCTCGTTCCGTTAACCAAACCTGCTCATTTCCACTCTCACGTACTTTCTGCACAGGATATTCCATGTCGAGTCCCGATAGAAACTGTGCCTTCTTGATATTCACAATTTTACCAGTCTTTGCTGCTGCTACGAGCAAATCCGTTTGACGGCAGAGAAATGCAGGAATCTGAAGCACATCTACTACTTCTCCAGCAGGCTTTGCTTGGTAAGACTCATGAATGTCGGTAAGGGTGCGCAACTGATACTTCGAATGAATATCAGCCAGCATCTGCAATCCCTTCTCAAGTCCTGGACCTCGATAAGAACGAATCGACGTGCGGTTTGCCTTATCGAAAGAGGATTTAAAGATGATATCAATATGATACTTTTGATTGAGTCGCACCAATTCCTCAGCAACTGTTTCAAGAACCTCTGCTGACTCAATAACACATGGACCTGCAATAAAAACCATAATTTGTTTAGTTAGTTAAATATCCAGAAAGACTAATCTTCGAATACTCGATGAGAGTATGTCAGAACAAAATCTGGAAAAATCTTGTAGTGAATCTGAAACAAACGCTCATCATTCGTCTTGGTTTCCTGAAGAAGGAATTGTCCCTCCTCGGTTTCATCAATATCAAAAGGCTGAATATGAAAATGCTTCAAGAAATCCACCTTATCACGGTTGAGCATCTTGAAAGCCGTTTCCTTAGCCGACCAATGCAAAAGCATTTGGTCAAGAGTTTCGGCTCTTTCATCTTCCCTCACAAATCTACTCTTGACACGCATCACCCTTTCCCCCTTCTGCTCAATGTCGATACCGATTTCTCCTTCCTCAGCCAAGGCAACTGCGACATAGCCCATAGTGTGGCTAATGCTGATGTCGAGATGCTCATAATCAGGAAGATAAGGCGCACCATTATCACGATAAAGTATTGGCACTTGGCGGTCCAACATATCATAGAGCAACGCACGCACTGCCACCCATTCCAAAATACGAGAAGGAGCACGGAAACGCTTCTCGGCTTCGGTGCGAACTACATCATCGTCTGGGAACAAGCTATACAGCTCATCTATCGTTTCTGTAACATGCCAAATGGCGATGCGCCAACCTGTAAATCTTTTTGTGAAATATAACACTTCTTTGAAATTGAGAAAATGAGAGAATGAGAAATATACTCTATATGCTTCACGCTTTAGAATGGTGGTTCGTCATCATTCTGTGATGGAGTCACCACTTGCTGAGTCGGCGTTTGTTGAGGAGCATCGTTAGCAGTTGCAGGAGTAGAAGAACGTGGAGTGAGCATTTCCATTTGGTCCACCATAATCTCAACAACTTGATGCGTAACACCTTGTCTATCATCATATTTGCGAGACTGAATTTTTCCCTCCACGTAGAGTTTATCACCCTTGTGGACAAACTTCTCAACGGTTTCTGCTTGTTTGCGCCAAAATATCAGAGAGTGCCATTCAGTGCGATCTGGCACTTGTGTTCCATTCTGCAAAGTATAGCCTCGTTCTGTGGTAGCAAGGCGAACAGATGCCACACAAACGCCATTATCTAAATATCTAACAACGGGGTCTTGTCCCACGTTGCCTATTAGCATCACTTTATTCATATTGTTATAGTATTATTAATAAGGTAATAATCGAGAATCGTCATAGCTGCCATTGCTTCTACCACAGGCACTGCTCGAGGCAACACACAAGGGTCGTGTCGTCCTTTCACTTCGAGCATAGTTTCATTGCCATCCTTATCCACCGTAGGTTGTTCCCGTAGTAAAGTAGCTACAGGTTTGAAGGCAACACGAAAATAAATGTCTTGTCCATTGCTGATGCCTCCTTGAATGCCTCCACTATGATTTGAGCGAGTGGAAATGACTCCATTGTCATTGAAGAAAATGTCGTTTTGCTCAGACCCACGCTGTGAAACTCCAGCAAAGCCTTCACCATATTCGAAGCCTTTCACAGCATTGATGCTCAACATGGCACCACCCAATGCTGCATGAAGTTTTCCGAAGGCAGGTTCTCCCAATCCCACTGGGCATCCCTTAATGACACAAGTGATAACACCACCAATGGTATCTCCATCTGCTTTCACCGACAAAATCAGTTCTTCCATCCGCTTGGCAGCCTCTGGGTCTGGACAACGCACAGGATTCTTTTCTATCTCAGTGAAATCAAACTGATGATAATCTCTGCCGATGGCAATATCTCCCACTTGAGATGTATAAGCCGTAACATCGATGGAAAGTTGACGTAATGCTAATTTGGCAAAAGCACCTCCCACTACGCGCGAAATCGTTTCACGGGCAGAAGAACGCCCTCCTCCCCGATGGTCTCGCAGTCCATATTTCTGTGTGTAAGTGAAATCAGCATGAGAAGGACGGAACACATTGCGAACATTCTCATAATCGTGGGAATGCTGGTTGGTGTTCCTCACGAGAAAACCTATCGGGCATCCAGTGGTACGCCCTTCAAACACTCCTGAAAGGATTTCCACCTTGTCACATTCAGCACGTGATGTGGTTATTTTGCTTTGTCCTGGTTTGCGGCGGTCCAATTCACTTTGAATAAAGTCCAAATCGACAGCAATGCCTGCTGGCATACCGTCAATCACACCCCCTACCCCTTCGCCATGACTTTCGCCAAAGGTAGTCAGAGTAAATATATTGCCAAACGTATTTCTCATTTTGTCAATATTGAAGACAAACGGAACAAATCTTTGGTTTTAGTTGCAGCAGCAACCCTCTTCGCAACTACCACCTTCACATCCTCCGCTTCCACAACTACCATTGCAGTTTCCACCGCATCCACAACCACAACCGCCACTCAGCACATTTACCATCTGAGTCACTTCCTCGTTGGTTGCTTCTCGCTTTTCCACCACAGTCCCCACGAAGGGCAAATCCTGTCCTGCACGTGGATGATTCAAGTCGATAGTCACAGCCTTGTCTTTCACCTCAATCACCATAGCATGATAGCGTGAGCCATCTTCATCCTGAAGTGGAATCACATTCCCTTCATAGATTCTCTCACTATCAAACTTTCCGTTGATTTCAAAGATTTTCTTGTCAACATCGAACATCATTTCATCGTTGAACTCACCATAAGCCTCTGCACAAGGAATCACGAAATCGAACGCTTCGCCCTTTTCCTTTGCCAGGACTTCCTTCTCGAATGCTGGAAGCACGCTCGCAAGATGACTGATGAATTGGAATGGATGTGCAGCATCACACTGCTCCACAAGTGCTTCCTTCTCATCATCTTCATCCTTCACATAGAGTTGGTAAGCCACCGTGACATAATAGTTCTGAATTGCCATAAACTGTTTTTTATTTCTAATTATTTCTATTTCATAAGATGCAAAATACTACACATACACAAACAAGCAAAGAAGTCTTTCTTTGCCATGATGCAAGTAATTTTCGCAGCTTTTGCTGCAAATATAAGAATATTTTCCGAGATTTTCCTAAATTTGCATTCAAAATCTAACATTATCATATTTATGAAGACTTACACCTACATATTTTTGTGTTCTGCCCTCTTGTTGACAGCATGTTCTGATACGGGAAACAAAAGCTCAAAACAAGCATCTAAAGCTAAAGAAGTGGAACAGAATATCATCCAGCGAAACCTCCCTGTACACAACGACTTTTTCGGAATCACCAATATCGGAAGCATCAATATAGAGTTTACTGAAGGTCCTTGTAGCGCCACTGTGGAAGGAGATTCTCTACTCGTTAGTTCTCTGCGCTACGACGTGGATGGTGGATTGCTCACACTCAGCATTCCAAGCGAAGAAAACAGCGATATCAATCATTACGAAACCAATCCGCGGATCACAGCAAAGATTTCGTGTCCCGAACTCCGAATTTTATCCAATATAGGTGGAGGAAACATCACTTTACCCGTTTTGCACAGTACAAAAATCGATATGGGAGGCATGGGAGGTGGCTCCATCACTGCTGATTCCATCTTCTGCCCCGACTTCAAATACCAATCGAACAGCAACACAAAAGCCTCCTTTAAATATATAGAAGGAGAAACGGCTACCATCCTTTGCTATGGCATGGCACCAACAGATGCGAATGTAGTAAGTAGCAAAAAAACTGTCATCGATGCCAGCAACAAAAACGACTTAACCCTCAAAGTGAAATCTGCCAACGTCGATTTAATTTCTACGGGTAGTGGTACCGCCACCATCGACCTTGACGTTGGTGAAATCACAGCCTCTGTTCAAGGAAACGGCAAAGTTATTCTGAACGGACGAGCAGGAAAGAAAGAGCTAAAGAATGGCAAAAACGCAGTGCTTGAGGACAACCTTCGTTGAAGAATGAAGAATAAAGAATGAAGAGTGAAGAGTGAAGAGTGAAGAATAAAAAAATGAAGAGTGAAAAAAGAATTCCACTTTTTTCACTCTTCATTTTTCATTTATTCTATTTGTTCTACTTAATGTTCTTGATGATTTCAACCAAATGATCCCAAACCATCTGCACGGTTTTAATCTCCAAACGTTCATCTGGTGAGTGAACACCTCGTAATGTAGGACCAAAGCTTACCATATCAAGTCCAGGGTATTTCTCACTGAAGAGTCCACATTCCAAACCTGCATGGATAGCACGAACAAGTGGTTCCTTACCAAACAATTTCTTGTATGCTTCCACAGTAATCTTCAGCAATTCAGAATTTGGATTTGGTTTCCAACCTGGATATCCATCACCCGTTTCCACTTCAGCTCCTGCCAAACGGAAAGCAGCAGCAAAGGTATTACTCATATTTTCACGGGAACTCAAAGCAGAACTACGCTGGCTACTTACTATCACAATCTGGTTCTCGTTGGTGCGGATGCTTGCCAAGTTGGAACTTGTTTCCACGAGCCAAGTGATATCTTGATTCATTTCGAGAATGCCATTGTGAACTGCCTGTAAAGCAAAAATAAGCCCACGTGCCGTTTTCTGGTCGATTGCTTCTGGCTTCGTTCCATCTGCATTCAACTCGCTCTCCAACGAGAATGTCATCGTCTTTTCCTCCACATGGAATTCCTCTTCTACATCAGCTGTAAACATGTTGAAATCCACACGCAAGTTTTCCTTATCAGCACTTGGAACGGCAATCACTGCGTATGCATCGCGAGGGATGGCATTGTGCAGATTTCCACCCTTGATTTCAATGAGTCGAGCATCATATTTGTTCCAAACAATATAAAGGAAGCGAGCCAACAACTTATTGGCATTAGCACGACGCTTATTAATGTCGTCGCCTGAGTGTCCACCCGTCAATTTATCCACACTCACTCGCAAAGGCACATATCCTGCTGGCAAAGCCTCACGAGTGTAATTGAATGTTACCGTGGTATTGGCTCCACCAGCGCATCCCACAAAAATCTCACCCTCGTCTTCGCTATCAAGGTTGATGAGATATTTTCCATCCATGAAGCCCGACTTCATGCCAAAAGCACCTGTCAGTCCTGTTTCCTCATCGCGAGTAAACAATGCCTGAATAGGTCCGTGCTCTAAGGTATCGTCTGTCAGAACAGCCATTGCCAATGCATCGCCAATACCGCAGTCGGCACCAAGGGTCGTACCTTTTGCACGCATCCATTCTCCATCGATATAGGTTTCAATAGGCTGCTTCTCAAAGTCGAAATCAAGTCCCGACACTTTTTCGCACACCATATCCATGTGTCCCTGAAGAATCAAGCCAGGCACATTCTCCTTTCCAGGAGTGGCAGGTTTTGAAATCAGCACATTACCCACTTCATCCACCTTGCAAGGCAGTCCATGTTCCGCAGCAAAGTTTTTCAGGAATTCTATCATTTTTTCCTCGTGCTTCGATGGACGAGGAACGGCATTGATTTGATGAAAATAATCAAACACAGCCTTGGGAGTTAGCTTCACTTCGCTCATAATCTATAAATTTAGTGTTTTTTAAGTGTTCCGTTTCAATTTGTAAATCAGAAAATACCTATCTTTGCAGTCTGAATTGCAATGATATGCTTGTGTGTCAACACAAAGTTCCATATTTACAATTGCAAAATTAGTAAAATATGTCGAAACTCATCCTACCAACTCTGTTAATTCTTGTTGTATGCTTTGTATTTCTTAGCATAAGAATCCTCTTCAAGAAGAACGGACGCTTCCCTAACACTCATGTTTCCGGAAGTAAAGCTATGCGCGACAGAGGCATTCACTGCGCACAAAGCCAGGACTTCGAAATGCGTCACAAGAAGCGCGGAGTGGCAGAATTCAAGAAATAGAACTCAAAAACTAAGAAATTAAAACAAATATGAAAATGAAAGCAGTCCGCAACGGACTTTTAACACTCACAGTAGCTGCTCTTTGTGCAGCTTGTCAGAACAACGAGGCACCTGCTCCAAAGCAGAGTACCGCAGAAGCACCAGCACAGACTGGTTCTGGTTTGAAAATTGCATTTGTACTTATCGACACGCTCACCAATCAGTATGAGCTCTACAAAGATGCTCAGGAAAAGTTCCAGAAGAAGCAAGCAAATGCTGAGAATACCATCAATGAGAAGGGAAAGAACTTCGCTGCTCAGGTGCAGAGTTTCCAGAACCGTGTGCAGAAGAATCAGATAACTCAAGAAGAATACAATAACGAGCAAGCTCGCCTCGGCAAGTTCCAGCAGGACATCCAAGACCTCCAGACTCGCCTTTCCAACACACTTCAGGAAGAGTATGCCAAGGAATTGCAGACTCTCACCGACACTATCCAATCCTTCATGAAGAGCTATGCCAAGGAGAAGGGTTACGACTTCATTCTCTGCAAATCTTCAGGCATCGACCAAGTTCTTTATGCTAACGAAGCCTACGACGTAACCGACGAAGTAGTTGCCGCTCTTAACAAGCGCTATGCAAAAGACAAGAAGAACGCTCCTAAGAAGGAAGAAAAGAAAAGCAAATAATTCCTAATGGGATGAAATATCTTCCCTTTTCATCTCAAAGGAAAACTAAAAAATGAAGAATGACGACAGCCATTCTTCATTTTTTTATTCTTCATTCTCTGTAAGCTTCGGTTCTGCCAAAGCATTTATTTCATTCTCAGTAAGCTTCGGTTTTGCCGAAGCCCTTCTTTATTCCACATACAACACCAGCCCCTTCAGATACTCT
>OMTC01000031.1 GCA_900313845.1 uncultured Prevotellaceae bacterium | reverse complement strand
ATGAGCAGAGTAAATATGAGCAGAGGGAAGAGCTGCCACACTCTTCCCTTTTATGTTTAATTCATCTTCAACAAATCCTCGATATATTCACGACTGTTGCTCAGTCGAGGCACCTTGTTCTGACCACCCAACTTGCCCTTGCTTCTGAGCCAGTCCTCGAATAAGCCCGTGCGAGCCTCGATGATTTCGAGCGGTTGCAACGTGATATTCTTGTGGCGTTTTGCCTCGTAGTCGGAGTTGATAGATTGGAGGGAACGATCGAGAATTTGGGCGAATTCATCGACAGAATCGGGACGTTTTGCGAACTCCACCACCCATTGATGACGACACTTTGCCAACTCATCCATGAAAATTGGAGCAGCGGTGTATTCCTTCACTTGAGCACCCGTAGCGATACACGCCTGTTCAAGTCCCTTCTCTGCATTATCGACAATCAGTTCCTCACCAAAAGCATTGATGAAATGCTTGGTGCGACCCGTGATGACAAACTTGTAAGGATTCTTCTGCAAGAACTTCACAGTGTCACCTATGATGTAACGCCACAAACCGCAATTGGTACTGATGACCATGGCATAGTTGACACCCACTTCCACATCCCAAAGAGGAACGACGCGAGGATCCTGCTTTCCAAATTCATCCATTGGAATGAATTCGTAGAACACGCCATAGTCAATCATCAGCAAGAGATTTGGGTCTTTGAGGTCGTTCTGAATGCCGAAGAAACCTTCCGAAGCATTATAAGTCTCCTCATAGTGCATGTTCGGATTCTTGATAATCCTCTTGTATTGTTCACGATAAGGAGTGAATGCCACACCACCGTGGTAGAACACTTCCAGATTTGGCCACACTTCATCGACGGTCTTCTTACCCGTAATCTCCAGCATGCGGTCGAGCACCGAGAGCATCCACGATGGCACACCACTCAAGTTGGTGACATTCTCGTTCATAGCCACGCGTGCAATGCGGTCACGCTTCTCCTCGAAATCAGACAACAAAGCGATTTCTTTCGAAGGAATTCGACTGAGGTTCACGGGCTTAGGCACATTCTCAATGAGAATAGCACTAAGGTCACCCACGATGGAATTTGGCGTGTTGAGATTCGGAGAGTGGCTACCACCCAGAATCAGACTCTTTCCCTTGAAAATGCGCGAGCCAGGGTTTTGCTCCAAATAGCAGGCAATGGCATCGCGAGCACCCTGATAGTGAATCTTCTTGAGACCATCCACACTGACAGGAATGAACTTGCTCTTGTCGTTGGTCGTTCCAGAAGACTTAGCAAAAAAGCGCACCTGTCCTGGCCAAAGCACATCCGATGCTCCTTCACGCATGCGATGGATATAACTTTTCAGTTCCTCGTAGGTGTTGAGGTCCTGATTGGCCGCAAAATCCTCATAACCACGTATGTTGGCAAAACCATATTTCTTGCCCCACTCCGTATCAACAGCTTTGGAGACCAGTTGCTTCAACACGTCCATCTGAATTTCTTCAGCGTTCGTGGCATACTTCTCCAACGCTTTCATGCGTGGTCTAAAATATACTTTATTGACGAATTTGGTTCTAACGTCCATATATTAGCTATTTAAGATGCAAATGTAAATAAAAAACCATCACAAGCAAAATTGTTTAAGATAGTTTATCATTCTAATCCCATATTCAGACAAATATTCACATTTGCAGAATACCTTTGTTAATCCTCTTTCTGATTCTGAACTTCGGCACGCTTCGAACGCGCATCAATAAGCGTATTCACAAATGCCGCATTACGACGGATGTGCTTATACGCCTGCTGAGCTGCTTTCTGATGACTTTCCTTCTTGGAATAGCCATCACCAGTTCCGCAGTACACGCCTTCGATTGTCACTCTCGAAACAAACTTTGGCGTGTTGCGATCTTGCAGAATCTTCTGTGAAACGATGTCGAATTTAAATTCAAACTGGTATTTCTGACACCATTCAATGAGCTTGCTCTTGTAGTTTTCCTCAGTTTTGGAAACTTCCTCGATGTTGATGTATTTTTTGAAAATCACATCGCGAGCAAAACTCATGCAGTATTCATATCCCCTATCGAGATAAATCGCACCAAAAAAAGCTTCGAAAGCATTTCCATTCATGTAGCTGTTATGAGCCGAAGTAGCGCGTCCGCTATAGAGCACCAACTTGTCGAGCCCCATCTGCACAGCAAGCTTGTTGAGCGTGTCGCGACGAACAAGTTTGCTGCGAAGAGTCGTTAGGAAACCTTCTTGCTTGTTTGGGTAGCGCTGATAGAGAATATCGGCAACAACAGCACTCAGCACGGCATCGCCCAAGTATTCCAGACGCTCGTTGTTGATGTGCTTCTCGCCCTTCTCACGGAGAGTGAGCGACTTGTGCATCAAAGCAGTCTGATAGAGCCTGATGTCGCGCGGCAGAAAACCCAGAATGTTTCGGAGTTGCAAAAAAGGCTCCTTTTCCTTTTGGAAGAGGAGCCTAAATGAGTCTATTAGATTTTGAAACACTTTTACGAATTAAAGTAGTGTTGGATGGGCATGCCCATTCCCATTTCAAAACAATAATCTTTAATTGTATTTCTTGAAGATAGCGCAAGCATTGTGTCCACCAAAACCAAAGGTGTTGCTGAGAGCAGCACGCACCTCACGCTCCTGTGCCTGATTGAAAGTGAAGTTGAGATTATAGTCAATCTCAGGGTCCTTGTCTTCAGGGTCGTGGTTAATCGTTGGAGGAACGATGTTGTTCTTCACAGAAAGCACACTAATCATAGCCTCAACTGCTCCGGCAGCACCAAGCATGTGGCCTGTCATCGACTTGGTCGAGCTGATATTGAGCTTATATGCATAGTCGCCGAACACATCCTTGATTGCCTTAGCCTCGCTGATGTCGCCCACATGAGTGGAAGTACCATGAAGGTTGATGTAATCAATATCCTCTGGCTTCATCTCAGCATCCTTGAGAGCGCGCTCCATCACAAGCTTAGCACCAAGACCTTCTGGATGAGTGGCTGTGATGTGGTATGCGTCAGCCGACTGGCCACAACCAGCCACTTCAGCATAAATCTTTGCACCACGTGCCAAAGCGTGCTCAAGTTCTTCAAGAATCAAAACCACAGCACCTTCGCCAATAACGAAACCATCGCGGCTTGCACTCATTGGACGGCTGGCAGTCTCTGGAGAATCGTTGCGAGTGGAAAGTGCCTTCATGGCATTGAAACCACCTACGCCCGAAGGGAAGACTGCTGCCTCTGAACCACCCGTGAGAATAGCGTTTGCCTTGCCCAAGCGAATCAAGTTGAAAGCATCAGCAATAGCATTAGTGGAAGATGCACAAGCAGAGGTTGTTGTGTAGTTTGGTCCGTGGAATCCGTATTCAATAGAAATCTGTCCCGATGCAATATCGGCAATCATCTTTGGAATAAAGAACGGATTGTACTTAGGACCGAGGGTAGCTCCATTAATGGCATAATTGCCAGCTTCTTCCTCAAACGTGTGAATACCACCAATACCCACGCCAAGCACAACACCAATCTCGTTCTTATCAACAGTCTCGAGATTCATGCCCGAGTCAGCCACTGCCATCTTAGCAGCAGCCAAGGCATACTGGGTGTAGAGATCCATCTTGCGAGCTTCTTTGCGGTCAACATAGTTGGCTGGATCGAATCCCTTCACCTCGCATGCAAACTGAGTTTTGAACTGTGATGCGTCGAAATGAGTAATAGGGCCTGCGCCGCTAACACCCTTCTTCACGTTTTCCCATGTCTCTTCAGCTGTGAGACCAAGTGGAGTAACGCCGCCGAGTCCTGTTACAACAACTCTTTTTAATTCCATATATGTCTTTTCTTGTCGTACATTTTTAACGCAAAATTACGAATTACGAACAACGACATACGAGCCTGAAGCCATGTTCACACATGCTTCTCATCTCCGCCCGTCATTCGCAATTCGTAATTCGCAATTTGCTATTCCTTTTTATTTAGCGTGCTCTTCGATATAAGAGATAGCATCACCTACTGTAGAAATCTTCTCAGCTTCGTCATCTGGAATGCTAATACCGAAAGACTTCTCAAATTCCATAATGAGTTCTACTGTATCAAGAGAGTCAGCGCCAAGATCGTTAGTGAAACTTGCTTCTGGCTTAACTTCAGCCTCGTCAACACCCAGTTTATCAACGATGATAGACTTTACTTTTGATTCAATTTCAGACATAATCTTAATTTTTTGTTGTGTTAATAATTTATATTTTTCTATCACTAATAAATCTCTAAAACTATTTTAAAGGTTCGCGAGTATCAAGAATTTCCTCGGCTCCATTTTCGTACATAATTCATCCTTCCGCTCGCAATTCGAGTGCAAAGGTAATAATTTTCCAACAACGAGCACAAAGTTTTTCATAAAAAAGCATATTTTTTGCACACATTTAGGAATTTGTGTGCAAAAAGCGCTTTAAAATTAACATTTGGGTGCCCCTTTGCAACATCGACTTCGCAATCTTACCTTCTTTCAAGTATCAAGTTTCAGGGCGCAAGCGCCGTTTCAAGTTTCAAGCTTTAGGTCAAAGGTCAAAGACCTAAGGTCAATGGCTTGCCATCCAGATGGAACTTTTCACTTTCATTTTTCACTTTTCACTTTCTCCTCCCCTCGGGGAGGCTGGGAGGGGGCTTTTTCGATGCTGAAAAATCATTCTCTGTTACTGCGTTTACGCTCCAGATGGTCGAGTATAATCTTGCGGATGCGCATACTTTTTGGAGTTACCTCCACATATTCATCCTCCTTGATATATTCCAACGCCTCTTCGAGTGAGAGAACGATAGGAGGAATGATGCGAGCCTTTTCATCCGTACCCGATGCACGCACGTTGGTCAACTGCTTGGTCTTTGTCACATTGATGACCAGGTCGTTCTCGTGCACATGCTCGCCTACCACCTGACCTGCATACACCTTGTCCTGAGGGAAGATGAAGAACTTGCCTCGGTCCTGCAAGTGGTCGATGGCAAAGGCAACGGCTGTACCCGTATCCATCGAAATCATGGAACCATTGGTGCGGCGCTGCATATCGCCCTTGTAAGGTTGGTAATTCTTATATCTGTGCGCCATGATAGCCTCGCCTTGGCTGGCTGTGAGCACGTTGGTACGCAAACCGATGATTCCGCGTGAAGGAATCTCGAATTCGATGTTCACGCGGTCGCCCTGTGCTTCCATCGACACCATCTCACCCTTGCGACGGGTAATCATATCAATCATTTTCGAAGAGAACTCCTCAGGCACATTGATGGTAAGTTCCTCGATTGGCTCACATTTCTGACCCTTGATTTCCTTATAAATCACCTGTGGCTGACCCACCTGCAACTCATAGCCCTCACGACGCATGGTTTCCACCAAAACGGATAGATGAAGCACACCACGTCCACTCACAATCCAACTATCGGTGCTGCCTTCCTTCTGCTCCACGCGCAGTGCAAGGTTCTTCTCCAATTCGCGTGCCAAGCGGTCGCCGATGTGACGGCTCGTGCAGAACTTGCCTTCCTTGCCGAAGAAAGGAGAATTGTTGATGGTGAAAAGCATCGACATGGTTGGTTCGTCGATACTAATAGTTGGAAGTGCCTCTGGCTCCTCGAAGTCGCAAATCGTGTCACCTATCTCGAAATTGGTCAATCCAATCACGGCACATATATCTCCACTGCTCACTTCTGTCGTGGCACGGTGTCCCATACCCTCGAAAGTGTGCAGTTCCTTAATCTTGGTCTTTTCCTGACTACCATCACGATGGCAAATCGTCACGTTCATACCGCTCTTGAGCGTGCCACGATGCACACGTCCCACAGCGATACGTCCCGTGTAGGTACTATAATCGAGCGATGTGATCAACATCTGAGCCGTTCCATCCAACTGCTTTGGAGCAGGAATCGTTTTCAGAATCACATCCATCAAGTAGTCGATGTTGTCAGTAGGTTTGTTCCAATCCTCGCTCATCCAACCTTGCTTAGCCGAGCCATACACCACAGGGAAGTCCAACTGGTCCTCCGTTGCATTGAGGTTGAACATCAAGTCGAACACCATTTCATAGACCTCTTCAGGGCGGCAGTTTGGCTTATCGACCTTGTTCACTACGACCACAGGCTTCAGTCCAATCTCGAGTGCCTTTTGCAGCACAAAACGAGTCTGAGGCATAGGACCCTCAAAGGCATCCACCAGCAAGATACAACCGTCTGCCATGTTGAGCACGCGCTCCACCTCGCCACCGAAGTCGCTGTGTCCTGGAGTGTCAATCACGTTGATTTTCACTCCTTTATAATTAATACTAACGTTCTTGGAAAGAATTGTTATACCACGCTCGCGCTCGAGCTCATTGTTATCCAGAATCAAATCTCCTGTCTGCTGGTTCTCTCTGAACAAATGACCAGCCATCAGCATCTTATCGACCAAGGTGGTTTTTCCGTGGTCAACGTGTGCAATAATTGCAATGTTTCTAATCTCTTGCATTTTTTACCTTAAATAAAATCGATTTCGAGTGCAAAGGTACTACAAAAAAACGGTTTTTCTCGACAAAAACGCAACTAATTTACGTATTTCATTCATTCTGAGCGTAAAATAAGTATTTGCGATGAAAAAAACCAAGCAAAAAGATTGTCAATTCAAAAATTTGACGTACCTTTGCATCCGCTTTTCGCACCCAAGGGTGCTGAGCACTATTTTTTAATCATTAATTTATATATCACATTATGTACTTAGATTCAGCTAAGAAGCAAGAAATCTTTAGCAAGTACGGAAAGTCTAACACTGATACTGGCTCATGCGAAAGCCAGATTGCATTGTTTTCATACCGTATTAGCCGTTTGACCGAACACATGAAGGCCAATCACAAAGATTATAGCACTAACAGAGCTCTTGTACATCTCGTAGGTCAGCGCCGCCGCCTCCTCACTTATCTCAAGAACAAGGACATCGAGCGCTACCGTGCCATCGTCAAGGCTCTCGGTCTTCGTAAGTAATCTCACTTACCCACAGCCGAAAAAACTGAACCGCAGCATCCTCAGGACGCTGCGGTTTTTTTGTGCTTGAAAAGACACTTTCTCTTAAACTTTTTCTAACTTTGCAACAGAAAACGAATCAGACATTACCATGGCAAGCAATTCAGACTTTGTGCAGTACATAGCCGACCAATGCAGCGGGGCTGGAGAGATTACGACACGGAAGATGTTCGGAGACTATGGCATCTACTGCAATGGCATCATCTTCGGACTCATTTGCGACAACCACTTCTTTCTGAAACCAACTGAGTCAGGGCGGCAACTGCTCCGAACCTTGGAGTTGCGGAAACCTTACGAGGGAGCAAAGGACTATTTCTACATCGCCGATGTGGACGACCATGACTATCTCTCAGAACTTGTCCGCGCAACCTGCAAGGAATTGCCTAAGAAAAAGAAATAACAATAAACTCTCATTCATTTATGGAAGACAACAAAAACAAGGAAATGCAGTTCTGTCAAAGTTGCGGAATGCCACTGACAGACGAGATTCTCGGCACCAATGCTGACGGAAGTAAGAACCACGATTATTGCATCTATTGCTTCAAGGACGGTGCCTTCACGGGCAACTTCACGATGGAGGAAATGGCAGAGTTCTGTGCTCAGTTCGTGGATGAGTTTAACAAGAATACAGGGCAGCACCTAACACGAGAGGAATACAAGAAGGAGTTGCTGAAGTACTATCCCATGTTGAAGCGCTGGCAGTAGCCTGCTGATGCAAGGCTTTTGTGGATTTACTGAATCGTTTTATGGGATTTTCAGAAGCACATTTGGGGACTGACTGAACCGCTCCTTTGAATTCAACTAGTTGCCGAAGGTTCGTCATCGACTTGGCGAGCCTTCGGCGTTGCGATGGCGAAAGTTCGCCGTGTTAACGTTGAGGGCTCGGCATTTCAGTAAAATCAAAGGAAAAGTTCAGTTCAATCAAAGGAAAGAATCGGAATAATCAAAGAAAAAATTGGCTTTCGCCGAGCTGAAGGTTCAGTAGAATTAAAGGGAAGCGTTAGTAAATTCTAAGCCTTCCATCTGTCAATATGGTTCCCGACGACTTGCTAAGAATAAGGATTTTGCCATCTACGAGCATCTTTACTGGGCGAGAACCATGTGAAAAACACCCATCATCTTCAACAGCATTGATGGCATTGACATCCTCTACGATGTTTTTGAAATTCGACCAATAAGGAGCTGATGCATAGCGTTCAGCAGTTCCAGCAGGCACATGCAAGGTCATTCCCAATACATGTTGGTAGCTATCAAAAATGTCATTTTGCAGCAACAGCGGTTCTTGCCACTTCACATATACATCCTTCAGCTTGTACCCGTAGGCAAAAGCCCCCCTACCTATACTCTCTATGCTTTCTGGCAGAGAGATAGACTCCAATTGCTCCAACTGAGAAAAAGCATCCTCACCAATGGAAAGCAACCCTTCCGAAAAGTCTATGTTCTTCAGTTTCTTACAAAAAATAAACGCCTGATTACCAATCGTCTTAACCGACTTAGGTATGCTGATGCTTTCCAAAGAAATATCTTGATAGAAAGCCAAATTACCGATGCTTTCTATACTTTCTGGCAAATCGACTTCCTTGAGACTCTCACACATACTAAAAGCATTGTTTGGGATATAGGTAATGGAAGCAGGAAGTGAAACCGACTCCAACATACGGCATCCTTCGAACACATGAACTCCCAAACTGTCTATGTTGGAAAGGTCGGGTAAATGAGTGAGTGATGAACAGCCATGAAATGAATGGTCACCCAGTTTATGCACAGTTGTCGGATACGACACCTCCTCCAGCATAGAGCAGTTGGCAAACGTTGCGAAAGGAATCGAGTCTAAAGGATTCTCCAAGACAGCCTTCTTCAGCCAAAAAACTTCGCAGAACATCCCTTCACCGAAAGACTTTACCGAAGCAGGAACAACCACCTCTTCTAATCGTGTCTGGCTAAATGCATGATATCCGATGCTATCTACTGAATTTGGAATAATCACCCTTTGAACAAAGCTGCCATCAAATGCATAGTCAGAAATGACCTTCACAGAATTGGGAATCACCACTTCTTGCAAGTAAGTGAAAATAAAGGCACCCTCATTGATGACCTCTATGCCATCTGGAATCACGTAAGTTTTGCCCTCTGACTCATAGTTCAACATTGGATAATAGAAGAAATACTTGTCATTGTAGAGGGGAGTAACCATTTTGGGACAATTATAAAATGCTTCATATCCTATATATTCCAGCGACTGCGGAATGTTGATGGAAGACAATGTCCTGCAACCCTCAAAAGCATTCCAACCAATAGCAATCAGATTCTCGTTGAGCACCACCTTCTGCAAATCCTCGCTACCATAAAACGAACCAGACTCCAAATACAACATCGTATTTGGGAGATGTACTTCAGTCAATCCATCGCAATAATAGAAAGCCATGCTGCCCACACCAACCACAGGAGTCTGCCGTACCCCAGCTCTTGCAGGAATCCGAATCACTCCCGTATATTTCTCAGGACCCGCCACCAATTCGCAATAATCCTGCTCCACAAAATTATAATATAGCATCATCCCATCTGCATTTGCCTCACAGAAATCGTAAGATGAAGTGACATCGTCCTTGACGAAGGCACGCTCAGACCATCTGGACGGAGATGCGACCACCACTTTCCTAAATGTCATGTCACGCAGTTCATCAGCCCGAAAAGATTTATCTTGTGCCAGTCCATTCATTGCAACCATGCCCAGCAGGATAAAGACTATGGTATATTTCATATTCATTCTTCTATTTTTGTCAACATTTTCAAAAATGGACACAAAGTTACACCTTTTACACAACAAAACCATCTTTTCCCATAAAAATATCTTTCTTGCTACAACCTAAAAGGCATCTTATCCCTATGTCCCTTCATCCCTATGTCCCTGTTTTACCTATCTTTCCTCTCTGATTCTTTGATAGT
>OMTC01000126.1 GCA_900313845.1 uncultured Prevotellaceae bacterium | reverse complement strand
AGTGTTGTCGGCTGGACAGGGTGACCTCATACCCTTGCAAACCGTGAGTCTTTCCTTCAGCGTTCCTGCTGGAGGAGAGACTCTCTCGATAGGCGTAGATACGAGTGATGCACCTCACGAAACTTGGTATAAGATTGATAACTTTCGTCTCTATCGCATCCTTCAGCAAGCAGCAATTCATGACCCTACCGACGCGATTTCTCTTCCAAGAGTTTCCCTTCCATCATCTGCTACCTACGACCTGAATGGTCGCCTAATTTCCAAAGGTGGAAAGCAACAAGGGATGATAGTAATAAAAGGAGGAAAGAAACTATACTCTGCTCATTAGATTTGCAGAAGATTCCTCAATATCCACCAAGCGAAGAAGAGGATGATGTAGGTCCAGAGAGTGTAGCGATGGTGTGTGAAACGACGGAGGGCATTCTTTGATGGAAGAATGCAATCAGAAAGGAGAACGAGAAAGAAAAAAGGAATGGAGAGAATGAAGAAGTAGTTGTAGGACAGGGCTTCGGCGAAATGACCGTGGAGGACGGCATGGGCGGCACGCTGGATGCCACAGGCTGGACACTGGGTGCCTGTGAGGACCCGCCACATGCACTTGGGAATGAAAGGGGAGGCTGAAGTCGTATCTACACAATAATAAAAGATTCCCGCCACCAAGATGGCGACAGGAATCAAGATTCTGAGTATGTGTTGCTTGTTTTTCAACAGAAAAGAAACTAACTTGGCTTAATAGCTGTTACTATAGCTGGCACCAAGACCAATAATGATGAATAATCCAATGTAGAGGACCCAACCAATGGCTGAAATGATAACACTCCACATGGTCCATTTCTTGGATTTGCTGGCTGCATCATAGGCAGCAGCATATTGTCCTGCAGCCCAAAATGAATCCACTTTGGCAGCATAAACGATGGAGACAATGCCGAATGGGAGGCAGCAGAAGATGGTGGCAAGAATTGCCCAAATCATGTTGCTGCTTGGCGGTACAGAATATCCCTCATTGCTTGGGTTGTTCTGATAAGATTGCTGCTGAAAGCCTTGGTTTTGATAATTTTGCTGCTGGTAGTTCCTGTAGCCTTGACCTTGCTGCTGGTTGTTCTGGTAACCTTGGTTCTGCTGCTGATAACTCTGTTGCTGATAGTCTTGGTTCTGCTGAGAATCTGCTTGTTCTCCAGCTGAATTTGGATCGATTCTGCGAGAATCGTTGCGTTCGTTTTTGTCGTATGCCATAGCTTTTTGAATGAAGAATTAAGGATGATGAATTAAGAATGAATAGTCAAAGAAGAATGATGAATGAAGAGTGGAAAAAAGGGATTCTTCATTATTCACTCTTCATTCTTCATTTAAAGAATTTATTCCAGTGTGAGTTCCTTGATGAGACGTTTTGCCTTGCCGTATTTCTCGATGATAGAGAGGACATAGCGGATGTCAACGCCAATGCAACGCTGAAGATTCGTGTCGAACTTCAAGTCGCTCGACATGGCTTCCCAGTTGCCATCGAAGGCAAGACCGATGAGACGACCTTTCTTGTCATACATGCCCGAACCCGAGTTTCCACCCGTGATGTCGTTATTCGTGAGGAAACAAAGTTGCAGGTCTTTGCTCTTGCTGTCGATGTATTTCTTTCCGAAATTGCCCTTTTTGAGCCAAGCATAAACTTCAGGGATGAGTTCGTAGTCGGGATTGCTGCCCTGCTTCTCGAACTTGTCGATGATGGACTGCGAAGGAGTGAAGCACTCGTAGGTGAGGTCCTTCGAAGGCGAATAACCCTCCACGATGCCATAGCTCATTCGGAGCGTGAAGTTGGCATCTGGATAGTATTCCTTGTCGCGATTCATCTCGCGGAGTGCATCACCAAGGAGTTGCTCGTAGTGGTCGATAGGAGAAGCCCCATACATCTTATAAAGCAAAGTGACGAGGTCGATGGCTTGCATGAAGATAGGGTCTTCGCCCACCTCGGCAAGGCTTTCCACCTGTGCCAGGTCGGCTGGACGAGCAAAGATGGATTTGCTAAACAGGAAATCGGCGTATGCATTGTAGTCGCCGTTGAAGAGAGAATCCACCACTTGAACATATTCAGGAAGATAGGACGAGTCGGGCACGTGCTCCACATAGTTCTTGGCAAGTGCGGCGAAAATCTTCTTGTCGGTGTTGATGTCGATGTCTTTGAAGGATTTTTCCACTTCCTTCTTGAAATCGCCCTGCTTTCCTTGAGCCATACCAATCATCTGTTTGATGGCAAATGCAAGGATGTCGCTTCCGCTCCAGAAACTTTCCTGCCAAAGATTCATGGCAAACTGTTGCTGATAGGAGCGAGCGTACTCCTCTTTGAGGGAGTCGAGGATGCCGATGTATTTCCCTCTTTCCTCAGGCTTCTGCTTCGCCCATTCAAGGATTTCCTTTTCGAGCGCCTGCTTTTCGGCAATCACACCGAGGTCTTTCAAAGCCTTGTTCTGACCGATGGAGAACTTCCAGTAGTTCGAACTCTGGGCATATTTCGAGGAATACATGATGCGGAGAGCATCCGACGAGTTCATGGCATCGGTCATGATGGCTTGCTTCACGCCACGCACCTGAATGCGGTTGTCGTTCACCGTGCGCATCGTGTTCTCAATGCCGTAGCTGGAGAGGTAGCGGTCCGTGTTGCCTGGATAACCGAACGTCATGCAGAGGTCGCCTGGCTGATAACCTTGGAGCGAAATATGAGCATACTTCACAGGTTTGTAAGGCACGTTGTCCTTCGAGTATTTGGCTGGTTTGTTGTTCTTGTCGGCATAGATGCGGAACACTGAGAAGTCGCAAGTCTGGCGAGGCCACATCCAGTTGTCGGTGTCGCCGCCATGCTTGCCGAGACACTGAGGTGGAGCGAACACGAGACGGACATCGCTATAGCGCTGATAAACCGACATGTAGTATTTACTGCCTTTGTAATAAGGTACCACCTCACCGTGGATGCCATTCACCGAGTCCTCAATGGCCTCTTGCAGAACCGTGGCAACGGAGTCGATGACGAGCATACGCTGCATTTCGTCCATGTCGGGAGTAGTGGCTGCCAACAGCTTGTCTGTCACGTCGTAAGTGTTGAGATGGAAATCCACATACAGGTCCTCGTTTGGCAGTTCGTCCTTCAGTTTCTTGGCGAAGAAGCCGTTTTTCAAGTAGTCGTGCTCCGTGGTGGAGTGGTCCTGAATGGAACCATAGCCACAGTGGTGGTTGGTGAATACCAATCCGTCGGGACTGACAACGGAACCCGAACAGAAACCGCCAAACTGCACGATGACATTGTTGAGCGCAGGATGTTCCGTACTGAAAATCTGGTCGTGCGTCAGTTCGATACCCATCGAATGCAGGATGGAATCAGTCTTTGCCGAAAGATTCGATATCATCCACATACCCTCATCAGCGCGAGCACCCATGAGTGTCAGCATTGCAATGACACTAAGAAATAGTCGTTTCATTTTTATTCTTTATAGTTTTTATTTTAATCCTTCCTTCTTCGTTCTCTGTAAGCTTCGGTTCTGCCGAAGCCTTTTTTCCTCAGCAAGCTTCGGTTTCGCCGAAGCCTTTTCCCTTCTCAGTAAGCTTCGGCTCTTCCGAAGCCCTTCTTCATTTAAAGTACTTCCCCACGTAAGGCAAGCTCTTCAGCGGCAAGTCCTTCTTCACCACGTAAGCGAGGAATATGCCGATGAGCACCGTGTTAATGCCGATGCGGGCAATGGCAGGCCATTCAGCAGGTAGCATTTCCATCACGGCGAACAGCACACCCGTGAGCAGCAAGTAAGCACCGATGTCCTTCAGTGGATAGTCGATAGGATTCTTCTTCTGTCCCACAAAATAGCTGAGGACCATACTCGTGAGATAGCCAGCAAAACCGCCCCAGGCGCATGCCCAGTAACCAATCTTCGGAATGAAGATGATGTTCACGGCAATCAGCACCACGCAGCCAGCCAGCGAGAACCACGCGCCCCAAATGGTCTTGTCGATGAGCTTGTACCAGAACGAGAGGTTGAAATACACACCCATCATGATTTCCGCAGCCATCACGATTGGAATCGTACCGATAGCCTCACGGTAGCTCTTGCCAATGATGAGCTTCAGAATGTCCATGTAGCCGATGACCATCAGGAACGCCAAGAACGTGAAGATGAGGAAATACTTCATGCTTTCTGCATACATCTCCTTCGCGTCCGAATCCTTACTCTTTGCAAAGACAAGCGGCTCGTAGGCATAGCGGAATGCCTGCGTAATCATCGCCATAATCATCGCCACCTTCACGCAAGCGCCATAGATGCCGAGTAGCACCTTGCCTTCCTCTGGGTCGGGATAGACAAATGGGAAAATCATCTTATCCACTGTCTGGTTCAGGATGCCCGCGATACCCAACACGAGGATAGGCCACGAGTAGTTGAACATTCGGCGCAACAGCTTCCCGTCGAAATGCCATTGGCTGAACATCTCCTTCATCTCAGGAATGAAGAAGAACGTGATGACACTCGTGCAGAAAAGGTTGATGCTGAATGCATAGCCCTGAATGTCGTCAGGACTGTAGAGCTTGTGAACGATGTCGTAAACCGTACCAGGCTCCGTATATTTGTCATAAAGCGTAGGCAGCAGGGCAAACCAGATGAGGTTCAGAGCGATGTTGATGAAGATGAACAACAGCTTGAGTGCAGCGAACTTGATAGGACGCTTCTGGAATCGCAACAAACTGAAAAAAATAGCTTGGAACGCATCGAGCGACACCACCACCGACATCATCCACACCCATTCAGGATGGTTCTGATAGTGCAGCGATTCCGAAATCCCAGGCAAGAACCCGAAGATGAACACCAAGAACACCGCGATGAGCGCACAAACCACCGTCAGTGCCGTAGAAAACACCGTATTCGCTTTCTCCTTCGCATCGTTCGCAAATCGGAAGAAAGTCGTTTCCATTCCGAACGTAAGAATCACGAGAATCAGTCCCGTAAACGCATATACATTCGTGATTTCCCCATATCCTCCACTGGCAGATGGTATCGTCACCGTGTAGAGCGGTACCAGCAGATAGTTCAGAAACCGCCCAACAATACTACTCAACCCATAGATTGCCGTGTCTTTTGCTAATGCTTTTAAGTTTGCCATGTCCTTATTTTAACTACCGAAATACTTAATTTTTAGAATGTGTCAACAAATGAACACAAATGATACACAAATTAGGAATATTATTTTTGAGAAAATTTGTGGAAATTTGTTGACTTTTCGCTTTTAATCAGAAGTCATCGAATAGATTATTCATCATCGAGCTGTTCTGTGGTACACGTCCGAGGTGTCGGTATGCCAGTTCAGTCACCTCGCGTCCTCGTGGTGTGCGCTTGATGAAACCCTCCTTGATGAGGAACGGTTCATACACCTCCTCCACAGTGCCAGGGTCCTCGCCGATGGCAGTGGAAATCGTACCGATACCCACAGGACCACCCTTGAACTTATCGATAATCGTCGTCAGAATCTTGTTGTCGATTTCGTCAAGACCAAACTTATCGATGTTCAGAGCCTCCAGAGCGATATGAGCGATTTTCGTGTCGATGCGTCCCGTACCCTTCACCTGAGCGAAGTCACGCACACGACGGAGCAGCGCGTTGGCAATACGTGGCGTTCCACGACTCCTACTTGCTATCTCACCAGCAGCATCTACGTCGCAAGGCACATTGAGCAGACGGGCAGAACGAAGGATAATCGTCTGCAGAATTGAAGCATCGTAGTATTCCAAGTGCATGTTGATGCCGAAGCGCGCACGGAGCGGAGCCGTCAGCAGACCGCTGCGCGTGGTGGCACCCACCAGCGTGAACGGATTCAAGTCAATCTGAATACTTCGAGCCGAAGGACCTTTGTCAATCATGATGTCGATGCGGTAGTCCTCCATCGCCGAGTACAAGTATTCCTCCACGACTGGCGACAGTCTGTGGATTTCATCGATGAAAAGCACGTCGTGCTCCTCCAATGATGTCAGCAAACCAGCCAAGTCGCCAGGCTTGTCGAGTACAGGTCCACTCGTCACCTTGAACCCTACGCCCAACTCGTTCGCAATGATATTCGCCAGCGTCGTCTTGCCCAGTCCGGGAGGACCGTGCAG
>OMTC01000345.1 GCA_900313845.1 uncultured Prevotellaceae bacterium | reverse complement strand
TCACCGAGTTCAATACCCTTCAAGATGTCCTTGCTGAGGTCTTCGAAAAGTGAGGATTTCAGCGATTTCGTATTGAGCGTGTAGATGCGGTCGGAATTCGAAGCACTTTGTCCTTTCAGAATCAACATTGGTGCAGCATCAGCCACGTCGAAATTGGTGACTAACTCTTCTGCTGATTGAAGGCGCTGAATCTTTCCTGTTTGAGGATTCATGCGGAAAAGGTTCATGCAGTCCTTATCCTCTGCGTTGAAATAGATTTGATTGTCGGAAGCCGACCAAGTCATACGGCTCACATTTGGATTGAAATTTCGTGTCATAGCCTTGATGTGCTTGGTGCTCACATCCATCAAGTAGAGTTGTTGGTCAACCATACTTGGCACCCTTCCTTCGGGCACTACATTACCGATGCCGCCGAAAGCCTCTGGAGAGCCTTGCAGCAGCACTTGCGTTCCGTTTGGAGAGAAGAGTGCAGACCCCATGAATCCGTCTTTCACCACCAGAGTATCTATGCTGAAATCCTCGGCGTTGATGCGATAGAGCGAACTCACTGTGGTTGGACGCTGGGTGAGTCGGCTTTCCGATTTCATCACGAGCAGATATTTTCCATCTCTTGAGATGTCTGACAAATACACGTTGTGATAGCCGTATGTGATAGGTTGACTCAGTCCATTCTTCAAATCAAATTTCACCAATTGATTCCGATTTCTCCATCCTGGTTGGCGGTCGTCGGGTTCCACCACTTCGAAGATTTCCTTCTTCTCCTTGGGTCCTTCCTGCTCTTTCGAGATGATGACATAATCCTCGGTAGGAGCTATTGTGAAACTACCAGAAGGCAAGGATTCACAAAGTACGCTTTCTTCCTTCGTCGAAGGATTCACAACGACGAATTCCCGTTTGTCTCCTCTTATATAATAATAGCGATTGCTACGAGGCATCCAGCGGATTCCGCTTCGCGTATCGACAACTTGTTTGGTTTCCAAGTTCCATAGTTTGGTGCGGCTCACGCTTTGTCCACCTTGTTGCGTGTTGCTGTAGTTCACGATGGCGTACTTGCCATTGGGCGAAATGCTCACATTGGAACACTTCCATCCATGCAGCACATTGTCCAACGAGTAAAGTCGTCCTCCCTCTCTCGTCAACACTTCGACAATGCCTTCTTTGGGTGATTCTACAGACACTTTCAGCGAGTCTTTGCTGTCCTTCTTGGATAAGTATTTGATGACGACTTGGTGTGAGTTTGGTTCCAACACAACTTCAGGACTCATTTGCTTCACACCATCCACGAAAAGCTGATGTTTTCCAATCCCCTTCACGGAGATATTAGCCGTCGTGTAGGATGTGTTTTGCAAGGTGAAACCTATCAGGTGCAGCTGGTTTTCACCGTTAGGCAGAACAGCGTCGTGCATCACTCTTCCTGTTTCCACTGCATCCAGATTGAGAGGGAAATCAAGCAAATTGTCTGTACCAAACTTCCGTGCACTCAGGTCGATGGAGTCCATCATCACAGGTTGTTGCACTTTGAACGGTCCCGCATAGCGATACTCCTTGATGTCGATTTTAGTCTGAGCAGCAGCGGTGAGTGCTACTGTTCCCAAGCAGAGCATTGCCAAGAGTTTTTGATTCTTTTTTTTCATGATGATATGATTTGAAAAAAGCCATTTCGGAACTCTCTTGTCATGGAGAGTTGAGAAATGGCTTCTTGTTAATTCGAAGGAATGATTACTTCAAAATCTTCACGGTCTTCTTGCTACCGTCGGTGTATTCCGTCACTTGGATGTTCACACCCTTCTGAGGCTGAGCAGTTTCGATGCCTTGCACGTTGTAGAACTTGTTGCGAGCAATGTTCTTGCTTGTTTCGACTTGCTTCACCGATGTGATGTCTTCAATGAGGTTGTAACCTTCAAAGAAATCAATTTTGCTACCTTTGTACAAGAATCCTCGACCGTTGGCATTAAGTTGTGCCCAAGGTCCCCAACTGATTTGGCTTTCAGTGAATGTGCCTGAAATGTCGATGCTTTCAACGGACGTCATCATGGTGTTCAGTGCGTATGTGTAGAACACACCATAATCGGAGCCATAGTAGAATGCACGCTGGTTAGGAATGGTAACGGTCTTTTTGCTGAGGTCGTAAGTCATTACTGCCGACTCGCCCATGCCTGAGAAACCACCCACATAGATGGTATCGTTTTCAATATTGTGCACGATGTAAGATTTATAAGTACCATCCTGGTCTGTGTCGGTCATGACACCAGTTGCCTTCAGGATTCCTGCTGAGAAAGCCAAGTCGAAGTAGTAATCCTTGTATTCACCTGCATCAATGAAAATTCCCCAAGGTGTGTCAAAATACAACTCGCCATCGATGAAGCTACCCGTGATTTTCGCATCACGAACAGGGAAAATGTCCTCTGCTTCCTCATCGTAGTCCCATGCGGCGATGCTCACTTTGCCGAAATTAGAATTAGTGAATAGTACCTGACTGTCCATTTCGAAGTTGCCATCCTCGTCCAACTTGGCAGTGATGTCGTTCACATCTGAGTCTGTCAGCCATTGCCCGAATCCCGACATGGTGATGGTGCCATCGCCGTTGTTCTCGATGTCGATTCCATAATAGAAAATGAAAGGAATGGTTTTGCCTTCTTCGTCAACACTTGTGCTTTCGTAAACTACCATAGCAGGTCCAGAAAGTTCTGTAACAGCAGCAGCCTTCATCACCTTGATTCCAGGTGCTTTGCGCATGCCTTTTTGCTGCGATGCAGGCATCCGCACCTCGCTC
>OMTC01000218.1 GCA_900313845.1 uncultured Prevotellaceae bacterium | reverse complement strand
TATAACAAAACAACAAAACCTGGGAGTTGTGCTAACCATTTTGTGGTGCAACTCCCAGTTTTTTTTAAGCTGAGTATTCGTTCGAATGAACTGATTTTATTTTTTTATCAAGAACTCGTTCTATTACTCCATCGAATTCACTTTATCGACTCATCGAATTTACTTTATCGTTCCTTCGATTCTACTGAAACGCTCCTTTGATTCTACTGAAATGGCGAGCCCTCAATGTTAACACGGCGAGCCTTCGTTATCGCAACGCCGAGCGCTCGCTGATTCGATAACGAGCCCTCGGCAACTAGTTGAATCCAAAGGAGCGGTTCACTTCATCCAAAAAATCGGTTCAGTACATCCAAAGAAACGATTCACTACATTCATAGAATTGATTCAAAAAAAGGGCTAACGAAGTACAGTTTGTTCCAACTGTGTCGTAGCCCAATTTCTCTAAAATGATGAGTGGAAGTGATGAATGCGAGTGATTTGTGTAAATGATTTATGCAAGCCTTACGAAGACAAACCATCTTTCATCTCCGTCAGAATTTTCAAGGCAATGGCAATGGTCTTCACGTGCTTAATTGTCAAGGTGCGGAATTTTCCTTCCTTCAATTCGCAGTCGCGTGGATGCCAGCTGGCATAGTGAATCAACTTGCCAAACGCCTCGCTCTTGTAATAGAGGCTGTTATTGTTCGAAACGAGTTGGCAAATCATCTTCTTTTCCTTCAATATCAATCGCTCGATGCCCAACTCACAAGCCACCCATTTCAGTGGCATAATGCGAATGAGTTCCTCTCCCTCAGGAGGTATCTTGCCGAAACGGTCAACCAGACGTTTCTTATAATCCTCAATCTGCTTTGGTTGGGTCATTCCGTCCAACTCTCGGTATAGACTCATGCGTTCTCCACTACTTGGCACGAAGGTTTCCGAGAAGTAGGCAGGAATGTCGGATTCCACATTGGTTTCCTCCACGAAGCGAAGGTTGAAACGCGAAGTGTGAAGTGTGGAGTCTGAAGCCCCCTCCCTGCCTCCCCGAGGGGAGGAGATGCCATCCGGATGGCTTCCCTCCCCCTTGGGGGAGCTGGTAGGGGCCTGGCTTTCCTCCTCCTCTTTCCAAAGCTCAGCAAATTCGGTGGTTTTGAGTTCGTTCATCGCCGAACCGAGATCGGAGAAATTCTCGATGGCTTGCAAACGTCGGCGGGACTCATCGGGGAGAACGGAAAGCGGAGGAGCCAAGAGATAGCAGAAAGCCTTCTTGTTGCCTCGTCCCACACGTCCACGCATCTGATGCAAATCAGAGAGTCCGTAGTTCTGGGCGGAATTGATGATGATGGTGTTGGCATTGGGCACGTCGATACCGTTCTCCACAATCGTCGTGGAAAGCATCACGTCGTAATCGTAGTTCATGAAGTCGAAGACGATTTTCTCCAGTTCCCTCGGGTCCATCTGTCCATGTCCAATGCACACGCGGGCATCGGGCACCGTACGGTTTATCATCGCCTTCAATTCGGTGAGATTACTGATTTTGTTATTCACAAAGAACACCTGCCCATTGCGCGACATCTCGAAATTGATGGCTTCGGCTATCACGTCGGCTGAGAACGTATGGATTTCAGTCTGAATCGGATAGCGGTTAGGTGGTGGCGTCTGAATCACACTCAGGTCGCGGGCACCCATCAAGGAGAATTGCAACGTGCGAGGTATTGGCGTGGCAGTCATCGTGAGGGTATCTACATTCACCTTCATCTGGCGTAATTTTTCCTTCACGCTCACACCAAACTTCTGCTCTTCGTCAATCACAAGCAATCCCAAATCCTTGAATTTCACTTGTTTGCCTACCAACTTATGCGTACCAATAATAATGTCAATCTTTCCATCTGCCAAATCCTTGAAGATGGCTGATTGCTGTTTGGTTGTGCGGGCACGACTCAGATAATCCACACGTACAGGGAACTCCTTCAGTCGGTTGGAGAAAGTTTGGAAATGCTGATAGGCAAGTACGGTAGTTGGCACCAACACTGCCGTCTGCTTTCCATCCACCGCCGCCTTGAAAGCAGCACGAACTGCCACTTCGGTCTTTCCAAATCCCACATCGCCACACACCAATCTATCCATCGGTTGCTGACGCTCCATATCTGCCTTCACTTCCTGCGTGGCTTTCAATTGGTCGGGGGTATCTTCGTAAAGGAAAGAAGCCTCCAGTTCCTGTTGCAAGTAACTGTCGGGCGAAAAGGCAAAACCTTTCTCCTGGAGTCGGGCAGCATAGAGTTTGATGAGGTCGCGGGCGATGTCCTTCACCTTCGTCTTCACGCGCTCCTTCATGCGCTCCCAAGCTCCTGTTCCTAACTTGCTGATGCGTGGTGGTTCGCCTTCCTTTCCCTTGTATTTCGAAATCTTATGGAGTGCATGGATGGACACATACACCGTGTCCTCATTCTGATAGGAAATCTTAATCATTTCCTGAAAACTGTCGCCATTTGGCACTCGCACCAACCCCATGAAGCGTCCCACTCCATGGTCGATATGCACCACATAGTCGCCAATCTCAAACTGCTGGATTTCCTTCAGCGTGAGAGCCACTTTGCCCTTCCGAGCCTTGTCGCTCTTGAGATTGTACTTATGGAAACGGTCGAAGATTTGGTGGTCGGTAAAGAAGCAGATTTTCAGACTGTTATCTACAAATCCCTCATGAATCGTTCGCTGCACAGGCTCGAACGGAATCGGTCTTTCCAAACTGGCAAAAATGTCTTTCAGTCGCTCAATTTGTTTCTGACTATCAGCGAGAATGAAAATCTTATAGCCATCATCCAAGAAACGATAACATTCCTGCGTCAGCAAATCAAAATTCTTATGAAACAACGGCTGAGCCGAAATGTCAAAATCAATGGAAGAACCCTCTTTTTCCCCTCTTCCTCCCAAGTCAATCCTCTTCATCTTGGCGATTCCCCTCTGGAACACCTCTAGCTCCACCACCTTCTGATGAAAACTCTTGCCAAAGCCACCCATCATGTCATCCCGCTCATATTCAGGCAGGTTCAGTGCCTGGTCCTCCAGCACGGCTTGCGCAGCATATCCTTCGCGATAGGTCTGTTCCACCCTGTCACAAACATAAGCAAGATTCTTCGTCACCAGCACCGTGTCCTCGGGCAAGAAATCCATCACAGGAATATAATCAAATTCCGCTTTCGTAATCTCGGGCACCACGACCATCTCGTCCACAAAGCCCTCCGACAACTGAGTCTGCACATCAAATGTTCGAATGGATTCCACCTCGTCGCCAAAGAAATCCAAGCGATATGGCATTTCGGAAGAGAAAGAATAAATATCCACAATGCTACCACGAATGGCATATTGTCCGGGCTCATACACATAATCGACTCTCACAAAGCCCAGTTCATCGAGTCGCTCCTCCAACTGTTTGAAATTCAGCGAACTACCTTTGAGGACGGGGATGGTGTTTTCCGAGAGTTCGTTCTTCGACACCACCTTCTCCGCCAATGCTTCGGGATAAGAAACAATATACAATGATTGTTCGGAAGTGGATGCCATCCTGCTCAGCACCTCAGTCCTCAGAATCTCATTTGCAGCATCCTTCTGATTGTATTTGATGGCGCGACGATACGAGGAAGGGAAGAAGAGGACTTGCTCTTCCCCTAACATCTGAACCAGGTCGTGATAGAAATAACCCGCTTCGTCGGCATCGTCCAACACGAACAGGAGGTTGGGAAGCGCTGCCCTCCGCTGGGTGAGTGCTGCAAAAGCCAATGGAGCTGATGAACAACGAAGTCCACCAACATAGAACGAACGAAAGCGAGGCTTACGAATAGCCTCACTCAAAGCCTTGACCTGCGGATGCTGGGCCAAGAGACGTAGAACTTGTGATGTTTCCAAGACTGAAACTTAAATAAATGAAGAGTGAAGAATGGTCGCTTCGCTCCAAATGAAAAATGAAAATTACACGTCCATTGAGCAGAGTAGAATACATTCTTCATTCTTCATTTTTAATTCTTCATTTAACTTAGATCGCTGCTTGCGGAGTTGTGTTGCAAGCACGTGCAAACAAACGAACGAAGAAAATGGCGTCGGAACTTGCATGAAGCGTTTCCTTCATGCTTGCATTCATCTTCTTCACAGTTTCCTTAGCCTGAACTTTCATGTTTTTTTTGGGAGTAGAATCTGTCATAGGCAGTGCATGGGTATAAGAGTTAAATTTCTGACTGATAATTTAATAACGCAGAACTGCCTCACTTATTATGTAAAGCTCAAAAAAAATTTTCATCTTCGCATTTTTTCAATCAGTAGTCGGTTTTTCATCAGAAAAAGTGAGAAAAAAAACGAAAGAAACCATTTTTTTCTGTTTTTACCGAACGAATCGAATTTTTTTGACTATCTTCGCATAATCAATCTGAAAGTTCTACAACACCATGAAACAAAGTGATAGCATAGTTATCATTCCTACCTACAACGAGAAAGAGAATATCGAGAAAATCATTCGTGCCGTGTTCTCTCTCGAAAAGGCTTTCCATATCCTCGTGATTGATGATGGCTCTCCCGACGGCACGGCGAGCATCGTGAAACGACTGATGAGCACTGATTTCCCTGGAGAACTGCACCTCATAGAGCGCAGTGGAAAACTGGGTTTGGGAACTGCCTACATCGCTGGATTCAAATGGGCACTGCAGCAAAACTACGGCTACATCTTCGAGATGGATGCCGACTTCTCGCATGACCCTAAAGACCTGCCTCGACTCTATTCTGCTTGCGCCGACGAAGGTTACGACCTTGCCATCGGTTCACGCTATGTCAGTGGAGTGAACGTGGTGAACTGGCCTATGGGTAGAGTCTTGATGTCGTACTTCGCATCAAAATACGTGAAACTCATCACGGGACTGAAGATTCACGACACCACCGCGGGATTCAAGTGCTATAAACGCCGAGTGCTCAACACCATCAACCTCGACGAAATCCGTTTCAAGGGATATGCTTTCCAAATTGAAATGAAATATACCACGCACAAGTGCGGTTTCAAAATCAAGGAAGTGCCTGTCGTCTTCGTCAACCGCGTGGAAGGCGTATCGAAAATGAACGGCAGCATCTTCTCAGAAGCTTTCTTTGGTGTCATGCGCCTTCGCCTTGATGGGTGGTTTAAGAAATATCCAAAAGCCCCCTCCCTGCCTTCCCGAGG
>OMTC01000276.1 GCA_900313845.1 uncultured Prevotellaceae bacterium | reverse complement strand
TAAAACGAAAACAAAAACAAAAAAAGAGCACCATCTTTTGTGGTAGATGGTGCTCCTGGCATTGCATCAGCTTTGATTAGCTTCTGCTTTATTGGCGTTGCTTATTATTTCACCGACCATGCGGGCTTGGAGAAATACCAGTTGGATGGGGTGAGCAGTTTGTTGTAGAGAGTTTGGTTGCGCTCTCCTGTGCTGCCATTCACGTCGCGGTCAGCAATCTTGGCAGCGAGCCATGCGCTACCGTCGTAGCCTGAGGCGTTCTTGTGGTTTGCCATGCGGACGAGGTCGCTGAAGCGGTAGCCTTCGAAGGCAAGTTCGAGTGCCAACTCGTCGCTGATGACATTCTCAACGGCGTTGATGATGTCGTTCTTCGATGCTGTGCGTACATCGACGCCTTCAACGAGAAGACGTGGTGCGAAGTCGAAGACGGTGGAGTCGTTGTAGCCAGTGATATTGGTGACTGGTGACTCGGCTGCTGTGCCGCTTCCGAATCGCCATTCGCCAAAGCCACAGCCACGGGCGTGGATGCCGAAGTTCTCCTCGAGTATCTCATTGGTGGCATCGAACTTGAAGTCGGCGATTTCAGCGGAATCTACGTAGTGGAGTGCACCGTACTGGTTGTAGCGGGTGAAATACTCCGTGTATTCGATGAAGGTTGGCTTGCCGTCATCGTCGAGCACTGGATTGCCTTCTTCGTCGAGGATATCCTTGCGTACTTGGCGCTTCTGTCCGATTTCAGGCCAGTTGTAATCGTTGAGTCCGTCCTTGAGAACAGCGAATGCGATTTGTGGGAAGCCTGCTCGGTTGATGGCTTCTGCGAATCGGAGCCAAACGAGGGTCTTGCGATAGATTGGGATGGTGTAGTAGAAGGAGCGTCCCTTGGCTGCCTTACATGCGAGGCGCATGCTGATGTCGGAGGTGAATCCTTCTTCAGAGAAAACGATTTTCTCGGTTGCCATCTTGTAGCGTGCATCGCCGCAGAGGAAGTCCTCACGCTCGAGGTTGACAGCATCCCAATCGACGTAGGTCTGAGCGTCGCTGATTGCTTTGTAGTGAGGGGAAGGAATGACTTGTGCCTTGTAGGTTGGCACAACGCTGATGGCTCCGCTGGAGGTACTCTCCTCTTCGCCATCGTCGTTAGTGGATGTCTCGTTGTTCTGCGAGGAGGTTGGTGTGTAGCCAAAGATGTCTGCCACTCGCATCAGCATGGTGCCGAACTGGGCATTGGCTGAGGATGGGATGGAGGTGATGACATCGTTGGTGGTACGTGCAGTGTAGGTGGAGGCGTAGTTACCCCAGTTTGTGCTACGGTAGCTAAATGGGTCTTCCTCGCTGAGCTGTGCTGCCATGCCACGGAGTTTGGTAGCTGTGACGTACTGGGCGGTGTTGGCTCCATCGTTGTTGATGAGGTAGTTCCAGTAGTAGGTGGCTGCCGTCTGATAGTCGGCGGTGTTGGAACCACGAAGGAGATAGAGGTCGCCGAGCACGAGCATAGGCTGGAAGTAGGAGAGGCTGGCAGCGATGTCGGTGGCTCCGTTGTTGTAGGTGCCATAGTGTGGGAAGGTGTCGCCGACCTTTCCGAGTCCGTCGGCAAGCAGACGGTCGAGGAGGTTGTCCTTGTTGACGAGGTTGGCATTGTAGTTGAAGTTCTTCACCACATCGAGGGAAGCGATTGGCTCGCTGATGTATGGCACTTCACCATAGAGCTGGACGAGCTGGAGGTAAGTCCATGCGCGAATGGTTTGCACCTGGTAGTATTCAGGGAGCATGAACTTGATGTTGCTCTTCACGGCATTGGTGTCGCAGTTGGCGATGTAGAGGTTGCAGTTGTTGATGACTGCATAGTAGTCGCTGATGTCGAGCATGGAGCAGGAGCCATCGGCAGGGTCCTCGAAATTGGCAATGGCATGGAGCGTGTCGGTGACATAGAGGGTTGGGGAGACGAGGTCGCCTCTCAACTCATTGAGGATGATTTGTCGCTCGGCTATGTCCTGCACATGCTTGAGTATTCCGAGGTAGGAATAGAGTGTGTCGTTGGCATTGGTATAGCTCTTGTCGCCTGTATCGACCGTGAGCATGTCGGAACAGGAGGTGAAAATGAAGAATGAAGAAAGAAGAATGGCTTTGGCGAAACCAAAGCATACGGAGAAACTTCTCCTTATCTTCTTGATATTATTGTAATCCATATATTTTATTAAAATTAAAAATTAAAAATGAAAAATTAAAAGTGTGATGCTGGGAGCATTTTTACTTTTACTTTTTATTTTTTACTTTAATTAGAGATTGATTTTCACACCGAGGTTGAAGCTGCGGTTGGATGGAAGGAGGCCTGCGTCGATGCCCTGATAGAAGATGCTGTTGCTAACGGCAAATTCTGGGTCTTGTCCTGAATAAGGGGTGATGACGAAGAGGTTGTTGGCTTCGCCCCAGATGGTGATGCCCTGAATCCAGGAAAGGTTGAGAGGGAGGTCGTAGGACAGACGTACGTTCTTGAGCTTGAGGTAGCTTCCGTCTTCAATCCAACGGTCGGAGAATCGTTCGTTGTTCACCCATTCGTCGGCAGTGGTGGACATGATGCGTGGCATGTCGGTGTGCTGACCTTCAACAGACCAATGGTTGACAGCTGCAAGGCTCTGGTTGTAGAATCCATTGAGGGATTCGAGCTGGCTGCGCTGGTAGTTGTAGATGTCGTTGCCGAGGGAGTACTTGAAATTCACGTTGAGTGTCCATTGCTTGTAGTTGAACTGGGTGAAGATGTTGCCATAGATGTCTGGGTTAGGGTCACCGATGATGGTCTTGTCGGCATCGTCGATGATTCCGTCCTTGTTCTGGTCAACAAAATGAACATCGCCTGCCGAGAAGAACTTATATGGCTCGTTCTTGACGCCAGTAGGGTAGCGGAGCGGCATGGTTCCTTCGTGAGCCGTGTAGGCTTCTTGCGAGGTGGAGAACACGCCTGCCGTGCGGTAGCCATAGAAAAGTCCCATAGCTTTGCCGGTGGTGGTGAGTAATTCGGCTCCATATACCTTATTGAGATAGCGTCCTTGTGGAAGGCTCTCGATGGTGTTCTTGTAGTGTCCGATGGTTGCTCCTATCTGCCACTTGAAGTCCTTGGTATCGACTGGAATGAGGTTGATGTGGACATCGGCACCGACGTTGCGGAGGCGTCCGTTGTTGGTCCAGTAGGAACCGAGACCAGTCATGTAGTTGTTCTCCTTGAGAGTGAGCAGATTGTCGGTCTTGGCAACGTAGAAGTCGATGCCTGCCTGAATGCGGTTGTGGGCGAAAGAGCCCTTCAAACCTGCCGTGAAGCGACGGGTGGTTTCCCACTGTATCTCAGGGTTCTCGATGTTGACGAGCTGGAGTGCAGTGGCTTGCTTGAGGAATTCAGCCGACTGATAGTAGG
>OMTC01000250.1 GCA_900313845.1 uncultured Prevotellaceae bacterium | reverse complement strand
ATGCGCAGTTCTTGATAGGGAGGTCCTTCTCATCGAGAATCACGTCACGATAGATGTTTGTGACAGGTACCTCAGCAGTTGGAATCAGATAGAGGTCATCCACTTCGCAATGGTACATCTGTCCTTCCTTGTCTGGAAGCTGACCTGTGCCATAGCCAGAAGCAGCATTCACCACCGTTGGAGGCATGATTTCTGTGTAGCCTGACTTGCGTGCTTCATCGAGGAAGAAATTGATAAGTGCACGCTGGAGACGAGCACCCTTACCTTTATATACAGGGAA
Organism: uncultured Prevotellaceae bacterium; assembly: GCA_900313845.1. Classification (GTDB taxonomy): domain Bacteria; phylum Bacteroidota; class Bacteroidia; order Bacteroidales; family Bacteroidaceae; genus UBA3839. Next base: position 3,346 of record OMTC01000250.1, on the reverse strand, counting down.
GCCTGCGCCCGTAATCTTCACACCGAGGTCGAAGTCGATGAGGTCGTATTTCTTGGCAAGTTCCCAATGTGGCAACTTAGCTTCTGTATTCTCGGGTACGGTAGTCCAATTTCCTACAGTGTCAGTTTCAGTGCATTCACGCAAACTGCTCTTAACCACACGGTTATTCTCTGCGCTTTTGCCTTCAGGAACGTTCTCGTAAGGAATATTTGGAATGGTGCAGAGGTGACGATTCAGCGCATCACCTGCCTCATTGAATTTCTGTTGGAGTTCTGCTGCGGTTTCCTTCAACTTTGCCACTTCTGCCTTGGCAGCTTCAGCAGCGTCTTTTTGTCCACTCTTCATGAGTTGTCCAATCTGAGTAGCATATTTCTTACTTTCAGCAAGGATGGCATCGAGTTTCTGTTGTGTTTCACGACGTTCTTTGTCGATATTGATGGCTTTTTCTACAGCCTCTTTTGCACCTGGAAAACATTTCTTTTCCAGTCCACGAATGACCTTGTCGGTCTCTTCCGTAATGAGTTTTAATGTTAACATTGTTTATTTTGAGTTGATAAGTTGCTAATTATTTAGTTTTGCGTCATTTCATCCACCTTTTTCACTATCTCTTGAATAACCAGTCCAGCGAGGGTGAAACCAAAGATGGCAACAGAGTGGGCGAGGGTACCATTGATTTGAGCCTTCTTGGCACTCCATGTGTCTGCGTTTTCGAGGTTGTTCCCTTCGGTACCTCGGTTTTGTAGCACTTCCTCACTATACACGCACAAGAACTTTCGTGCAGGAAATTCCTGTTGGCGCTTAAACTTGTTGCGAAGTGCACGAGCCAGAGGACAAGCTTTTACTTTCCAAAACTCTGCCACACGAATCTTTTGTGGGTCGAGCTTCAACGCAGCACCCATCGCAGAGAAGAATGTTGCTTTTGTTCGACAAGCCCTTTTGATGAGATGCGCCTTGTTTTCAAGAGAATCTATCGCATCAATGATGAAATCGAAATCATCGAGATGGAATTCCTCAGCAGTTTCTGCCGAATAAATCCGCTGCAATGCAATAATCTCAGCGTGAGGATTGATTTCCAAAAGTCGCTCCTTCAACACATCCACCTTCACTTGCCCCACAGTCTTCGTGGTTGCCATCAGCTGTCGGTTGATATTGGAAACACTCACTTGGTCCGAATCCACTATCGTGAGATGATGAATTCCAGAACGAACCAAACTTTCTGCACACCAAGACCCCACACCGCCAACTCCAAAGAGGATGACTCGCTGCTTCTTGATGGCATCCATCACGGTTTCACCTAAAAGCAGTGATGTGCGTGCAAATATGTCTGGTTGTTCCATTGGAGTTTCAGAGTTTCAAGGGCGCTAGCGCCGTTTCATGAGTGGAGGAGTGCTTGAGGACTTTGGTATCTATTTCTTTTGGCTTGCACGGTTCTTCACTCTCTGTCGGATTTCTGCTTTATGTTTTGCAGCACCCGACTTGTGTGCTCCCGTCTTATACGACTTGATGCGAGCCTTCGTCTTCACCTTTTTGGAATCCTCCGTTCGCTCCTTCTTGGCACCACTAAACTTGATGCCCGTGGTCATTGCCTGATATACTTCTTTATCGCTTGCCATCAATGATATTCATTGAAAAATGGTGAATGACTTTGGAAATCAATGGTGGAACAATCTGATGCCAGTGAATGCCATTGCGATGTTGTACTTATCGCAAGTTTCAATCACGTTGTCATCGCGAACGGAACCACCAGCCTGTGCGATGTATTCCACACCCGACTTATGAGCACGTTCGATGTTGTCACCAAATGGGAAGAAAGCGTCTGAACCCAAGCAAACGCCTGTGTTCTGAGCTATCCATGCCTTCTTTTCTTCCATCGTGAGAGGTTCTGGCTTTTCAGTGAAGAACTGCTGCCAAGTGCCTTCGCGAAGCACATCTTCCCATTCATCACCAATATACACGTCAATAGTGTTGTCGCGGTCTGCACGTCGAATACCTTCCTTGAATGGAAGCGCCATCACCTTTGGACATTGACGAAGCCACCAAATGTCTGCTTTGTTTCCAGCCAAACGAGTACAATGGATTCGGCTCTGCTGACCTGCACCAATACCGATTGCCTGTCCATCCTTCACGTAGCAAACAGAATTCGACTGTGTGTATTTCAGTGTTATCAACGCAATCTTCAAGTCGCGCTTGGCATTCTCTGGGAAGTTCTTGTTCTGAGTAGGGATATTTTCGAAGATGTTGTCGCCCGTGAGGTCAATCTCATTGCGTCCCTGCTCGAACGTGATGCCAAACACCTGCTTGCGCTCGATAGGCTCTGGCTTATATTCAGGGTCAATCTTAATCACGTTGTAAGTGCCCTTGCGCTTTTCCTGAAGAATCTTCAAAGCCTCAGGGGTGTAGTCGGGTGCAATCACACCATCACTCACCTCACGTTTGATGAGCAATGCAGTTACTTCGTCGCAAGTGTCGCTGAGTGCGATGAAATCACCATACGACGACATGCGGTCAGCACCACGAGCACGTGCGTATGCAGTAGCAATAGGAGAGAGAGGCAACTTCACATCATCCACAAAGTAGATTTTCTTCAGTGTGTCGCTGAGAGGAGCACCTACGGCAGCACCAGCTGGACTCACATGCTTGAAAGAAGCTGCCGATGGCATACCCGTTGCTGCTTTGAGTTCCTTCACCAGTTGCCAAGAGTTCAGCGCATCGAGGAGATTGATATAACCTGGACGTCCATTGAGTACTTCGATAGGCAGTTCACCTGCTTCCATATAAATTCTGGAAGGCTTTTGGTTGGGATTACAACCATACTTGAGAGCAAGTTCTTTCATAATTATTTGGGGGATTGCTAATTGATATTACCTTAAAAAATACGCAGAATTACGAAATATTTTGCAAAGTTATGTTTTTTTGACGAAAAGGCAAAAAGAAAAACGATTTATGTAATAAATCATTTGCAAAGCAAGACTTTATCTGACGTTTTTACACCCTTCCGCATCATTCCAATCGTTTCACACTTCCTTCTTCATGCTTATTGCTTCTCTTCGCTCTTCACACTTCATCCTTTACCTTTCAAATAAACAAATGGACCACCCTCACGGGCAGTCCATTCCACTGAGTCTTATTATAAATATAACAAACATAAAATGCATAACGCACTTTACGAGTGCAAAGATAAGTAATATTTTTCAAATACAAGTTTTTTCAAGGAAAAAATGTAAAAAAAGCACTTTTTTTGTTTCATTGAAACTTTCTTGCGTTTTTATTGGGGATAAAGTTGGGTGAATCCCCAATAGCGATGAAGTGAATCCCCAATGGCGATGAAGTGAATCCCCAATGGCGA
>OMTC01000024.1 GCA_900313845.1 uncultured Prevotellaceae bacterium | reverse complement strand
CGTTGAGGCTGAGCTCGGTGTGCTCGCTGGTGTTGAGGATGAGGTTTCTTCTGCAGAGTCTCACTACACCAAGCCTGAGGAGGTTATCGACTTCGCTACTCGCACAGGTTGCGACTCACTCGCTATCTCTATCGGTACTTCCCACGGTGCTCACAAGTTCACTCCAGACCAGTGCACACTCGTGAACGGCGTGCTCGTTCCACCACCACTCGCATTCGACGTGCTCCACGAGATCGAGAAGAAGCTCCCTGGCTTCCCTATCGTACTCCACGGTTCTTCTTCTGTTCCTATGGACGAGGTGAACACCATCAACCAGTTCGGTGGCCATCTTGAGGCAGCAATCGGTATTCCTGAGGATCAGCTCCGCGAGGCTTCTAAGAGCGCAGTTTGCAAGATTAACATCGACTCCGACTCTCGTCTTGCTATGACAGCTGCCATCCGCAAGCACTTGGCTGAGCACCCTGGAGATTTCGACCCACGTCAGTACCTCAAGCCAGCTCGTGAGAACATGAAGAAGATGTACATCCACAAGATTGTGAACGTACTCGGTTCTGACGGCAAGCTCGCTCAGTGCTAATTGATCAAGAACAACGCTCCCTCAATTTATTAGGGAGAACGAACATCCCAACATTCCTCAGCGAGTGTTGGGATTTTTCTTTCGATAAGTTTGACATTCTCGAAACTATTTGCGAAATTTGCAAAAACTAAATATCACCCTTATGGAAAATAAAAGCAACAAAATCATCACCTTCTCACTCCTGTTCATCCTTGCTACTTTGGCACAAGCCCAAAGCGTGAGCTGGACATCATCGACCGAAGGACAGTACATCAAGCAGCAAAGCATCAAGCTGAGCGGCAAGGCAAGCCAATCGCCCATCATCAGTATGTTCAAAGCCGACCAGGGATTTGAGTTCAAGGCATGGGGCACCACCTTCAACGAACTCAACTGGGATGCCCTTCAACTGCTGCCTGAAGCCAAGCGCAAGGAAATCCTCGACAATCTGTTCTCCCCTACCGGACAACTCCGCTTCACCCGCGGACGCATCGGCATGAATGCCAACGACTATGCACGCTCCTGGTTCAGTTGCGACGAGGTGGATGGCGATTTCCAACTCAAATACTTCAACATCAACCGCGACAAGGAAGCCATCATACCGTATATCAAGGAAGCACAGAAGCGCAATCCCGACATCAGCTTCTGGATTTCCCCTTGGAGTCCGCCTTCATGGATGAAAATCAACCACCACTACGCTGTGCAAAGCAACAAGTACAACGACCTCAATCCACAGCTCGACTTCCTGCTTTTCGAGGATTCCGACCGATCTCACAACGAGCAGGTGAACCCCGACAAGAACTTGTTTCCTCGCCGCCTCGCCGTCAACGACTATTTCATCCAAGACCCTCGTTATCTGCAAGCCTACGCCAACTACTTCTGCCGCTTCATCGATGCCTACCAAGCTGAAGGCATCCCTATCACGATGGTGATGTATCAGAACGAAGCCTATAGCTACACCGCCTATCCGGGTTGTCCGTGGACTCCCGAAGGAGCCATCCGATTCAACATGGAATACCTCGGACCAACACTCCGTCAGGCGCATCCCGAAGTGGCTCTCTACATGGGCACCTTCAACACGAACCGCTACGACAACGTGAAGCAGATACTTTCCGACCCTCGCATGAGCAAATATGTGAGCGGAGTAGGTTTCCAATGGGAAGGCGGTCAGATTCTCCCTCGCATCCGCAAGGAATTTCCTGCATTCAACTACATCAGCAGCGAAAGCGAATGCGGTTGGGGAAGCTTCGATTGGAAATCGGCGGAACACACCTTCCAGCTCATCAACCACTACCTCGTCAATGGTTGCAACGAGTATTTCAATTGGAACGGCATCCTCAGCGACAATGGCGAAAGCGCATGGGGATGGAAGCAGAACGCGCTCATCCGAGTGGATTCTCAATCGCACCAATTCAAATACACACCCGAGTATTATGCCTATCTCCACTACTCCCATTTCATCACACCAGGTTCCAGCATCCTCGGAGGCGTAGAGAAGAAGGATAGCGAAACACCCGTACTTGTTGCCCGAAACCCATTGGGCAAGTACATAGTTGTAGCAGCCAATCTCTCTGATACACAGAAGGGAATCACCGTTCAGCTCGACAAGAAGTTCATCAATGCCACACTTCCTTCCCATTCCTTCCACACCTTCCAAGTAAGGTAGGTTCTAAAAACTCTGTTTTTTAATTCCATACACATAGCCATCCCCTTGTTTAGCTATCACCCGTGCTAAATAGGGGATTTGTTATTTCGCAAGATGCGAAATCTTTGGTATTTAGTCGCCTGCGGCGAGTTATCGAGTTTACTCGCTTTGCTCGCAAAGAAATCTTACAAATCTAAACAAATCAAACAAATATATTTTTGAAAGATTTAAAAAGATATGAAAGATTTGACTACGCACTTGCTTTTAGCAAGTTGCCCTACGGGCGAGCTAAAGGTTGGCTACGCACTTGCTTTTAGCAAGTTGCCCTACGGGCGAGCTAAAGGTTCAGTCACGAAGTGACACTCATTATTAGACATTTAGAACTTGCGAAAGTTGAGTGCATTATTTTAACATCAGCTGTTTGAGACTTACACTTTTTTAACCAATCATTAAAAAAAGATGATTAGAGCATAAAAAGTTGAAAAAAGTATTTGGTTTCTTTAAAAATAATTACATAACTTTGCCCTAAAGTGTCCTTAATACTATATTTTTTGGGCAGTTTTGAAAGAATGGGATGGGTAAAAACTCCAGTTCTTCCTAAAAAAAGATCAACAACACCTATAGCAAAACCAACATGAAACTGACAACTACATCTACACCTTATTATATAATGATAAGAGGGGGTTCGTGAGACACGACAGGACTTGTAGCTGAAGCCATGAAAAGAAAATCCTAAAAATATATTTTTTCTTATTTACTAATTAATACTTAAGTATGAATCAAACTTTTAGAAAAACGGCGTTACTTGTTGGTGCGTGTGCAGTTTTAGGATTGGCATACACACCTCAGGCTTATGCCCAGCAGATTACGAGGACTTCGCAATCTACTAAAAAGGTGACAGGTACTATTGTGGACGACATGGGTCCTCTGATGGGAGCCACCGTCCAAGTGAAAGGTACTGGTACTGGTGCAGTTACCGACGCAAACGGTAACTTCTCTCTCAATGTGCCACAGGGTGCAACTCTGGTGGTGTCTTACGTGGGCTTCAAGAGCCAGGAAATCAAGGTTGGCAATCAGTCCATCATCAACGTGAACATGCAAGAGGACAACGCACTGGAAGAGGTGGTTGTTGTCGGTTATGGTGTTCAGAAGAAGAAATTGTTCACCGGTGCCAACATTTCGGTGAAGGGTGAGGACGTTTCGAAGATGAACACGACAAACGCCTTGACTGCATTGCAGAGCCAAGCTCCCGGTGTGAACATCGCACAGAGCTCTGCTCAGCCAGGCAAGGGATTCAAGGTGAACATCCGTGGTGTGGGAACCATCGGTGAGTCTTCCCCACTCCTCGTTATCGACGGAATTGTTTCGGGTACTGCCGATAACGGTTTGAACGGTTTGAATCCAAACGACATCGAGAGCATCGACGTACTGAAGGATGCCGCTTCTGCTGCCATCTATGGTTCTCGTGCTGCAAACGGTGTCATCCTCGTTACCACCAAGCAAGGTAAGGAAGGCAGAATCACAGTTCAGTACGACGGCTATGTAGGTGTGTCGAATGCCTACAAGGTGCCTGGCTTGGTAACTGCTCAACAATATATGCAGCTCATCAACGAGACGAACTTCAACACTTACGGTACAGCTACCGACTGGCCAAGCCTCGTTCCTCAGAGCATTCTCGACAAGGTGAACAATGGCTGGAAGGGCACAGACTGGTTCAAGGAATATGAAAACAAGAATGCGCTTCAGTTCAGCCATGCAGCAACTATCTATGGTGGTTCAGAGCGTTCCAAGTTCTCCATGAGTGTGAACTACAGCCGCAATGAAGGTATCATGGGTGCCGACAACGCTTCTTACTATCAGCGCTATGGTGGTCGTATCAACTCCGAGCACATTTTGCTGAAGGGCAAGACTCACAACATCATCACTGTTGGTGAAAACTTGTCGTACTGGTATCATCGCAGCCACGACCTTGCTGAAGGCAACGGATATTGGAACATCATGCAGGCTGCTTACGTGGCTTCTCCATTGGTAGAGCCTTACAATGCTGATGGCAGTTTGGCTGCATATACCAAAAATTCGGGCTATAGCGACATGATTTACGCCAATCCTCTGAACGGTTTCCTCAATGGTCGTTTCAACTCCATCAACAAGAATCGTGACTTTGGCGTAGGCGGTACATTCTACTGGATTATTGAGCCAGTGAAAAACCTGAAGTACCGTGGACAATTCAACGCAGGATATAGCGCAAGCAATAGTCGTAATGTTCAGTTGCCACATTCTGAAAGCTCAACAAACTCAAGTGACGGTTATAACTTAGGCATGCAGCAGGATCAGAGTTCAAGCTTCAGCATTGACAACACCTTGTCATACGCATTCCCTACTTTTGCCAAGAACAACATCGACGTTCTCATTGGTCAATCCATCGAGCGTTCAAATTGGAGCACAGGCATGAGCATGAACTTTGCCGTTCCAAGCGACAACGTGAACACAATGGTTCAGAAAGGATGGGACTATAACATCCCTACCAACTATGAAGCAAAGTTCCTTCAGGGACATAGCGGTTACGACAATCCAACCAGAGGTACCATCGCTTCATTCTTCGGCCGTTTGAACTGGAACTACGACGAGAAGTATATGATTACAGCCATCTTCCGTCGTGATGGTTCGAATAATTTTGCAGGAGGACATCGTTGGGGTAACTTCCCTTCAGTTTCTGCAGGTTGGGTCATCACCAATGAGAAATTCATGGAAGGTGCTTCTTCTTGGCTCGACTTCTTGAAGATTCGTGGTAGCTGGGGTCAGAATGGTAACTGCGTGATTCCTCCATTCTCCTACCTTTCGAACATCGGCTACTCACCTTCAGGCTATGCTGACTATGGCTACAAGTTCAGCAGCGATAACATCTATACAGTAGGTCGTAACAATTATACCACTGGTGCATACGCAAAGAACGCTCCTAACCCTGATGTCACTTGGGAAACCAGTGAACAGCTCGACTTCGGTTTCGATGCTCGCTTCTTCGGTGGCAAATTGACCGTTGCTTTCGACTGGTACAAGAAGACGACTAAGGACTGGTTGGTTCAGGCTCCTATGAATGAAGTGTTAGGTTATGAAGAGCCTGCTGTCATCAATGGTGGTGACATCAAGAACACAGGTATTGAAATCGGACTCGGCTGGAGACAGCGCGTGAACAAGAACTTCAACTACTTCGCTAACGTGAACTTCACGAAGAACAAGAACGAAGTCATCCGTCTGGCAGCTCAGGGCGGTAAGATTGGTAACGACAAGAAATACGATAGCTCGTTGTTCCAAAACTCATCTTACGTATCTCTCGTTGAAGTGAGTCACCCAATTGGTCATTTCTACGGAATGTCGTATAGCGGCATTTGGCAGAGCCAAGCTCAGATTGATGCAGCACGTGCTGCTGGCCAGGCAGTGCTCGATGATGCCCAGCCAGGCGACCCTATTTGGGACGATTTCGACAAGGATGGTACCATCAACTACGACAATGACCGCCACGACATTGGTAACCCTCATCCAGACTTCACTCTCGGTGTGAATTTAGGTTTTGAATACAAGGGCCTCGACTTCAGCGTAACAGGTTATGGTGCATTTGGCCAGCAAATCATGCAGTGCTACCGTACAGCTCTCCTTGCAAACCCTTACAACAACTACACGGTTGACGCATTCGACCGTTGGCACGGTGAAGGCACGAGCAACACTCAGCCTCGTCTCACTGTAGGTGCAAAGGCAGACCAGTGGGTATCAACTCGCTACATGCAGGATGCTGACTACTTCAGAATTCAGAACATCACACTGGGTTACGACTTCACCAAGATTTGGAAGAATGATCTTTTCGAACAGCTTCGCCTCTATGTTCAGGCTCAGAACCTCTACACATTCACAAAATACACAGGTGTTGACCCTGAATGTACTTCCGACGCTGGTAAGAGTCAGGACAACCAGAACTTCATCCGTGGTGTTGACGTAGGTCTCTATCCATCCTCTCGCACATTCCTCGTTGGTTTAAGTGTTAAGTTTAGCGACAAGAGAGATCACAAGACAGCTGGTCCTGCTCCAGTTATCATCCGCGACAACGACGAAATCAACCGTCTGAACAGCGAAATCGAACAGCTCCGTGCTGAGAACAACCGTCTGAAGAACGCTCCTACTCCAGCAAAGGAAAAGGAAGTGATTACGAAGAAGGAAGTGATTACTTTCCCTTACCTCGTGAACTTCGACATCAACAAGACAGTCGTTGTGAACCGTGAGCGCGTGAACATCGGCAATGTTGCTACCATGATTAAGGCAGCCGAAGGCAAGAAGTTCGCCATCACAGGCTATGCAGACCAGCAGACTGGCAACCCTGAAATCAATGCCAAGCTTGCTCAGCAGCGTGCTCAGGCAGTGTATGACGTTTTGACAAAGGAATGCGGAATTCCAGCAAGCCGTCTTGTACTCGACTCTAAGGGTGGCGTTGACTACATGTACTTCAAGGATGCAGAGATGAGCCGCTCAGTGATTATCTCTGAGGTGAAATAAACAACTAAAAACTAAAAGATTTATATGAAAAAGATATATTTATTAGCAATCGCGGCTGGCTTCACCCTTTCATCCTGTGAGGACTTCCTCGATTCCGAAAACTATACAGAAGCCAACACAGGTAACTTCCCTGCTGTAGCAAAAGACCTCAACAAGGAGCTGGCAGCCTTGTATGGCGTGATGAACCAATTCAGCACCGACCCTCTTCAGTCTCCTTGGTTTGTGAACTACATCATGTCGGACGATGCAAACGGTGCAGGTGGTACTGGCGACGTTGAATGTCACGCAATCGGCCACTTGATGGTGAACAAGGAATCCATTTTCGACAATGCTTGGCACAACACTTACGTTGGTATTGCTCGTGCCAGTGCCATCATCTACTCAGTTGACGCTTTCGACTGGACAGGCAATGAATCTACTCGAAATCAGCTTTTGGGTGAAGCATACTTCATGCGTGGCTTGTTCTACATGTGGGGTTCTCAATTCTGGGGAAACATTCCTGCATACTGGGCTGCTGCTGCTCCAGACCCATGTCCTCAAGCAGATGCTGAAACAGTGATTTGGCCTCACATCATTGCTGACTTCGTGAGTGCAAAGAACTTGATGCAGCATGGTGCAACCACCCGTGGCGACGGTCATGCTACAAAGGCTGCTGCTGAAGGTATGCTCGGACGTGCCTATATGTTCTACGAAGGTTTCTACAAGAAGGCTGGTGAATTGGCTAAGGCTGACCTCAAAGCAGTTACTCTTCCTGAGCAGGAAGGTGTTTATGGCGCATTGACGAAGGATAGCGTTGTGAATGCACTCTCTGATGCCATTGAGAATGGTGGTTACAAGCTCGTGAAGGACTTCCGCCTGCTTTGGCAATACACTAACACTCTGTCTGCTCCAGACTACTTCTATGTGAGAGACTTGGCTGAAGACGGTGACTTCTGGGCTGGCAATGGTAACGAAGAAGAAATGTTCCAGGTTCAGTTCATGAATGCAGGTTCATGGAATGGTAATATCGGTATGGGCTTTACCAACATGACATCTCTCTATTGCGGTCTGCGTTGCGATGATGACGGCCAGGGCCACATCAATGGCGACAAAGGCTCACTTCCATTCGGACAAGGCTGGGGCCAGGGTACCATCAATGCCAATCTGTGGGATGAATGGAGCGACACCGACTCTCGAAAGAGAGCAACCATTCTCGATGCTCAGACAGAGCTTACTGGATTTGTCTTCACAACTTCCTGCTCTGAGGACGCTGGCTACTACAACAAGAAGTGGATGCCTGTGACAGCTTCAGGTTCAAGCTTCGACGACTTCAACAAGAACTACACATGGTGGGGCGTTTATCGTGCAACCAACACAGACACTGGCGCACCAAACGACAACTCATTCCAAGGTGACCACTACACTGACATCATGCTTCTCCGTCTTGCCGACGTGATGCTGATGCATTCAGAGTTGACAGGTACAGCCGACCAGATGAATGTTGTTCGTGCCCGTGCAAAATTGCCTGCAACCACTTATAACTGGCAGAACATCAAGGACGAGCGTCGCTTTGAGCTTGCTGGCGAAGGTCTTCGCTTCAACGACCTGCGCCGCTGGTCGGGCAAGAATGGTGGTGAGACTTGCGAAGCTGCCGTTGCACTCGAAAAGCAGAATGGCACTCGCGTGAACTACACAGGCCGCTGGACCACGATGCACCATGCTGCTTCGAGCTGGGCAAAGCGCTATGCTGCAACCGATGGCTTCTTACAAATACCTCCTTCTCAGATTAGTATTACGAACGACGAGAACATCCTCAAGCAGAATGCTGGATGGGGCGGTTCCGTTGCAGATGCTAATATGTCGGGTACTCCTGCTTATTAATTCTTAACTACTAAAAGAAACATATCTTATGAAAAAAACTATATTATTCTTCATGGCAGCCGCAGGATTACTCGTTTCTTGCGACCCAATCAAAGAAGAAAAGGATCTTGATCTCTACACTGTGACAAGCAGCGAGATTGACAATGCCATCTCTTTCATCCAAACAGACGCAGAAGGTAATGTAGCAGCCGACGGCAACTACTTTACATTCAAGACCAATCCTGCTGTGCCTGTAACTATCTACAACTTTTTGAGCACTGGCGCAGAGAACATGCTTGCTCATGGTACGAGCGGTTCATTCGTTCTGAAACCAAAGCGTGGTTCTGATCCTAACCAGAAAGTGTATATCCGTTTCATTGGCTCCGACAACCAGCCTGTTGAAATCGACAAGACTTTCAACGTGTATGTTCAGCAGGAACTCGACCCAGAAATCCGCCTGCTTGCCAGCGATGCTTACGGCAGCAAAGTATGGAAGTGGGATAGCACCGCACCAGACAGTGTAGTTTGGGGTAACATGGGTTACTGCGGCGGCAAGGGTTCTGATGTAGGTATCAGCAGCAACGGCAAATGGTGGGGTGTCAAGAGCGAAGAGGATTTCCTCACTCAGGGCGACCACGCAGCCGACGGATTCATCGGTGACGAAAGCTTGGATGCTACTATGGTTATCAATGACGAAGGCGTAATCGTTTGCTACGACAAGGATGGCAATGTGATTCGTCAAGGTACTTACAAGGTTGAGAACTACGACCCAAGCAACCCTGATGCATGGAAAGTGGGTGACCTCATCACTTCTGAAGGTGCTATCCTCTGGCCTTATGAGATTAACTGGAAAACGAATGGCCAGAATCCTTACCCTACTAAGTTCGACATCTGCTACCTCACAGCCGAAAAGCTCTGCCTTGTTTATCCTGACAAGGGCGAATTCGGTAGCCTCGGCAACTGGGGCGAAGCTACGTTCTGGCACTTTGCAAGCAACACAGACATTGAAGGTATGGCTGTTGGCTACGGCAAGGATGCCAAGAAAGACTGGACTTGGGATACTGAAGCAACTGACGGTGTCGTTTGGGGTAACATGGGATACTGCGGCGGCAGCGGTGCAGACGTAGGTATCAGCAGCAACGGCAAATGGTGGGGTGTTACTTCTGAAGCTGAGTTCATGGATCAGCTTGGCCACACCAACGATGGTAAGGCTCATGGTGATGAAAGCATGAATGCTTACTTCACCCTCAGCAACGAAGGTACAATCGTTCGTCATGCTGGCGACGGTTCTGTCATCAACAGCGGTACATACGAGTTTGACCCTAAGGTGGCGAACGAATGGAAGGTTGCCAACCTGAAGACCACAGCTGGAACCATTCTTTGGCCATACGAAATCAACTGGAAGCAGAATGGTGTGCCAACAGCATTCCCAACTACCTTCGAAGTTGTTTATCTGACGAACGACAGAATGTGTCTCGTTTATCCAGACAAGGGTGACTTCGCAGGTCTTGGAAACTGGGGTGAAGCTACCTTCTGGCACTTCAAGGCTAAGAAATAAAAGATGATCCGTCTAACATTCTTGCTCCGCCTTGGCAGTTTGGCTGCTGGGGCGGAGCTTTTTGAAGACACAGATTAGGTTATATCGAATATTATCCCTACCTTTGCATGCTTAAAGCAAAACGAAAGCATCAGGTTTTCTTACTCATCCGCAATTATGGGAAACAAAGGAGGCATCAAGTATGAATCATGGGCAATCTCAGCACTCTTAGGGATAGTGGTGCTGCTGCATTGGCTATGGACTTATCCTCATGCCCTATCGTATCAGGAGCAATATCAGTTGTTCTTGCTGACAGGTGATTATTTCTTGGAGCGAATCAGTGTGGCTGGTGGACTGGCAGACTATCTGGGGGAATTTCTCACGCAGTTCTACTACATTCCTTGGGTGGGTGCCACCATCCTTGCGCTGCTCACGGTAGGGGTGCAGAGAGCTGTGTTCCATGCCTGCCAAGGAAATCTTGTCGCATTGATACTGAGTCTCATCCCTATAGCCATGCTCCTGAGATTGCAGGGAGATGAAAGTGTGTTGCTTTCCTACACGGTGGCACTGCTGCTGACACTGTTGGCTGCCAACACGATGAAGGGGAAATGGATGTGGGCGGATGTGGTTCTCTTTCCCCTACTCTACTGGTGCTTAGGACCTATGGCGTGGCTCTATGCGGGATTGAGGGTGATGCACTTAGGTCGCAATAGTTGGTGGATGCTGAGCATACTGTTTGTCACTCAACTCTTGGCATACAGAACGGTGCTGCAACAATACCCATTCGTCAACGTGATGCTGGGCATTGGTTACTACCGAAGGCTGATGGAGATTCCAACGATGATGTGGCTCATTCCTCTTGTCATCCTCTTATTGAGCCTCATGATCAGTAGGAGCCATACTTCCTCCAAATGGGTATCTCCCAACATGGCTGTTCGCTGCATCTGCTACCTGTTTCTCTTCGTAGATATCTGTTTCTTCGTCAGAGGTATGTACGACAAGGAGAAATACGAACTGATTCGACAGGATGCACTCATTCGCCATGAACAATGGGATGAGGTGATACGCCGTGCTGAGAAGTATCACAGGCTGTGAACTTGGCACTGGCAATGAAACGGCAGTTGGCAGAACGGATGTTCGATTTCTACCAAAGTGGAGAGGACGCTCTGCTGATGCCGATGATTCGCGACTTGACGAGCGACCTTCCTACAGCAGAAGCATTCTATCGCTTAGGCATGGTGAATTCAGCACAACGCTACATGTTCGATGTGCAGGAATCCATTCTGAATTATCGGAAAAGTGGACGCTGCGAGAAACGACTGGCGGAATGTGCTATTATCAATGGGAAATACGCCGTTGCGAAGAAGCATCTGGCACTGCTGAAGAAGAGCCTCTTCTACCGTGCATGGGCTGAGGATGCGGAGACATACCTCTACAAGGAGTCGCGCATCAATGCTCATCCTGAATGGGGACGACTGCGGCGACTGCGCTTCAAGGAGGATTTTCTGTTCAGTTATCCCGAAATGGACAAGATGCTGGGGCGACTGTTTGTCAACAATCCCGACAACAAGATGGCGCTCGACTACTTCATGGGGCAGTTGATGCTGAAGGGTGACGTGCAAGGCTTCATGCAATACATGGGATGGGTGCAGCAATACGGTGGCTACCGACAAATGCCTAAAGGCTATCAGGATGCGGTGATGTGCATTCAGCGACATGGGGATTTGCCAGGCTCAAAATATGGTGACTACGTGAAGAGGAAAATACAAGAAAGCCTCACCCCCAGCCCCTCTCCAAAGGGCGAGGGGAGTAAAGTGAAAAATGAAGAGTGAAAAGTGAAAAATAATCAGGGATTTAAAGGATTTTAAAGGAACAACGGAAAAAACGGAATAGAACGGAAAAACAGAAAAGAATGATTCTTTTCATCCGATAATTCTTAAAAAATTGGCTACGTTGAGCCAAAAATTTCCGATTTTTCGAAAATTTTCCG
>OMTC01000029.1 GCA_900313845.1 uncultured Prevotellaceae bacterium | reverse complement strand
AGGGAAAAGTGAGAAGGGAAAAATAAAAGATAAAGATAAAAGATAAAAGGTGAAACGTCCTACGATAACAACTGTGCTGGCTGTATTGGCTGCTTCGCTTGCGGCTCAATCCCAGACGTCGGTGCCTCGGCTCGTGGTTGGTCTTACGATAGATCAGCTGCGCTCTGACTATATGGACGCTTTTTCTCCGCTCTATGGGGAGGACGGCTTCAAGCGCTTGATGCGCGAGGGGGTGTTCTTCAGCAATGCGCAGTATTCGTCTGCCGATGTGGACAGGGCTTCTGCGATTGCTTCGATTTTCACGGGGACTGTGCCTTACAATCATGGCATCGTGGGTGAGGACTGGATGGACAGGCAGTCGATGCGACCTGTGCAGTGTGTGGAGGATTTCAAGATTCGTGGCATCAATACGCAGGAAACGGCTTCTCCGAAGAATCTGCTGGTCTCGACGATTGGGGATGAGCTGAAGTTGTCGTCGAATGGACGTGCGATGGTCTATGGCATTGCTCCTAACAGGGAGGCTTCAGTGCTTTCTGTGGGACATGCAGGGGATTTTGCCATCTGGCTGGATGGACACACGGGCAAATGGGCTGGCACGAGCTATTATGCTGAGCAGCCTTCGTGGTATAAGTACCTGACTACGAGGTCTATATCGGGTGTTGACCAAGTGTCTTGGAAGCCTAAGAATGCTGCTGTTACGAGCTATAACTATTACTTGGCAAGTGAGAAGACTTCGTCTTTCAACCATCGATTCACGGGTGAGAGACGTTTTCGCAGTTTCAAGACTTCGGGACTCATCAATGATTTCATCACTGAAACGGCTTCCTTTGTCATCACGCAGGCGGGAATGGGACGCGACGATGTGCCTGACTTCCTTTCGCTTTGCTACTACGCTGGCTCCTTCGATGGAAAGACGTTCAATGATTCTGCCACGGAGATTCAGGACACATACGTTCGGCTGGATGAGGCTTTGGCGAACTTGTTCAAGGAAATTGACAAGAGTGTGGGCATCGAGAACACGCTTTTCTTCATCACTTCCACGGGCTTTGAGGATGCTGAGGCTGCCGACTTGTCGAAGTATCGCATACCGACGGGAACGTTGCATCTGAATCGCTGTGCTGCTCTGCTGA
This sequence comes from uncultured Prevotellaceae bacterium, assembly GCA_900313845.1. GTDB lineage: Bacteria > Bacteroidota > Bacteroidia > Bacteroidales > Bacteroidaceae > UBA3839. The sequence continues at coordinate 14,010 of OMTC01000029.1, read as the reverse complement.
ATATGTACCTGATGGCGATTTATGGGCAGGGGCAGTATGTGGAATCGTATTATGACAATCAATTCTATCTCAATCATAAGCTCATCGAGCAGAAGCAGCTGAACTTGGCTGAGGTGCTCGAAACATGTGAGGATTTCTTGTTTCAATATACGGGAGTGAGGGATGTTTATACATCTACTCGCCTCACGCAAGGAGCATGGACTCCGGGCATCAGCAGAATCAGAAATTCGTTTAATCCGAAGTGCTCGGGCGACATACTGATTCTTGCGAATCCGGGATGGACTCTTGCCAATGATGATATTGGGCAATCGAGGCAGGTGAGGGATAGTTACTTTGAATTTCCTATCATCTTCTTCGGATTCCAACTGAAGGCTGAGAGAATCGCAACTCCTGTGACGGTCGATTGCATTGCTCCTACGGTGGCACACTTCATGCGGATTCGGGCTCCTAATGGATGCAATACTTCGCCGCTTTCGGAGGTGAGGAGAAGGTGATAGAAAGAAGACCTTCGGCGGAACCGAAGGGAACGGTGGCAGGAGGGAGGCTTCGGCGGGCTGGAGGGAGGCTTCGGCAGAACCGAAGCTTACTGAGAAAACAGAAGACCTTCGGCAGAACCGAAGGGAACGGTGGCTGGAGGAAAAAAGAGGAAAGAATAGAACTTACAAAGAAAGAAGAAACTGAATTTTTAAGAAACTAAATACAAAATAGATATTATGGCATTTTCATTAAATGGATTCCTGAGTTCTCTCTTTGGCAATAAGGCTACTCGCGACATGAAGGAGATTAAGCCTGTTGTGCAGAAGGTGCTTAACGTGTATCCAGAAATTCAAAAGCTGTCGAACGATGAACTTCGTGCGAAGACAGACGAAATCAAGGTTTATTTGCAGGGCCTTGTGACGGAACAGAGAGCAAAAATTGAGGCTCTCAATGCAAAAATCAAGGAAACGGAAATAGACCAGCGTCAGCCTATCTTTGATGAAATCGATAAGATTGATGCTGAAATCCTGGACATTTTCGAGAAGGGACTCAACGAGGTGCTCCCTACGGTTTTTGCCATTGTGAAAGATACGGCTCGCCGATTCACTGAGAATGAGGACGTTGTTGTCACTGCCACGGAATTTGATAAGGAGCTCTCGATGACTCATGATTTTGTGGATATAGATGGCGACAAGGCTATTTGGCATAATCACTGGGTGGCAGGCGGAAACGACACCGTTTGGAACATGATTCACTATGATGTTCAGCTCTTCGGTGGTGTGGTTCTGCATCAGGGTAAGATTGCGGAAATGGCAACGGGTGAAGGTAAGACGCTCGTGGCAACGCTTCCTGTGTTCCTCAATGCACTGACTCGCAATGGTGTGCATGTTGTCACAGTGAATGACTATCTGGCAAAGCGTGACTCGGAGTGGATGGGTCCTCTCTATATGTTCCATGGACTGAGTGTGGATTGCATCGATAAGCATCAGCCTAACTCAGATGCACGTAGGAAGGCTTATCAGGCAGATATTACCTTCGGTACGAACAATGAATTTGGTTTCGACTATCTGCGTGATAACATGGCGATGCGTCCTGAGGAACTCGTGCAGCGTTCTCACAACTTTGCGATTGTCGATGAGGTCGATTCCGTGCTGATTGATGATGCTCGAACTCCACTCATCATCTCTGGTCCAATCCCTAAGGGAGAAATCCAGATGTATGACGAGTATTGTCCTATTGTTGAGAAACTGGTTGAGGCTCAGCGCAAGTTGGCAACAGAATATCTGGCAACCGCACGTAAGCAAATCTACAGCGAGGACCAGAAGGAAATTGAAGCTGGATTCCTTGCACTGTTCCGTGCATATAAGTCCATGCCAAAGAACAAGGCTCTCATCAAGTTCCTTTCGGAAGACGGCATCAAGACAGGTCTCCTCAAGACGGAGGAAATCTACATGGAGAACAACAACCGCAGGATGCCTGAGGCTACGGAACCATTGTACTTCGTAGTGGATGAGAAGCTGAAGTCGGTGGAAATGACAGATAAGGGTAACCAACTCGTTGCCGACATTGTGAAGGATGACCAGTTCTTCGTGCTGCCTGATATTACGGGACAGTTGTCGGAACTTGACAATACGATAAGTGATGAGGAGGAGCGCCTTGCCAAGAAGGACGAACTGATGGCAGACTATGCTGTGAAGTCGGAGCGTGTGCACACTATGCAGCAGCTGCTGAAGGCTTACACGATGTTCATGAAGGATGACGACTATGTGGTGATTGATGGTGAGGTGAAGATTGTGGATGAGCAGACAGGTCGTATCATGGAAGGACGTCGCTGGAGTGATGGACTTCATCAGGCTGTGGAAGCAAAGGAGCGCGTGAAGGTAGAAGCTGCCACACAGACTTTTGCTACTATCACCTTGCAGAACTACTTCCGTATGTATCACAAGCTCTCGGGTATGACGGGTACAGCCATTACGGAAGCAGGTGAGTTCTGGGACATCTACAAGCTCGATGTGGTTGAGATTCCTACGAATCGTCCTGTTGCACGAAATGATATGAACGACCGTGTGTATAAGACGAATCGTGAGAAGTATAAGGCTGTTATTGAGGAGATTGAGCGCATGATAGCTGCGGGAAGACCAGTGCTTGTGGGTACTACTTCGGTGGAAATCTCTGAAATGCTTTCCAAGATGTTGCAGATGCGCAAGATAGAGCACAATGTCCTCAATGCTAAGTTGCACCAGAAGGAAGCAGACATTGTGGCACAGGCAGGTCAGCGTTCTATCGTTACTATTGCTACCAACATGGCAGGTCGTGGTACCGATATTAAGCTTTCCGATGAAGTGAAGGCAGCAGGTGGTCTTGCTATTATTGGTACAGAGCGTCATGAGAGCCGTCGTGTGGACCGTCAGTTGCGTGGACGTGCAGGACGTCAGGGAGACCCAGGTTCCTCTGTGTTCTATGTGTCGCTTGAGGATAAGCTGATGCGCCTCTTTGCTTCGGACCGCATTTCTTCCATTATGGACAAACTCGGATTCGAGGAAGGCGAGATGATTGAGCACCCAATGATTAACAAGTCTATTGAGCGTGCTCAGAAGAAGGTGGAGGAAAACAACTTCGGTATTCGTAAGCGCTTGCTGGAATACGATGATGTGATGAACAAGCAGCGTAAGGTGATTTACGAGCGTCGTCGCCATGCCTTGATGGGACAGCGTATCGGTATGGATATTACCAACATGATTTGGGACCGCACCGTCAATATCATTGAGAACAACGACTTCGAAGGTTGCAAGGAGCAGTTCCTCCGCATTTTTGCTATGGAATATCCTTTCACAGCCGAACAGCATGAGGAAAAGGGACGCGAAGCTCTTGAAAACGAGGCATTTGAACTTGTCTTGGCAAGTTTCAAGAAGCGTTGCGAGCGTTTTGCAAATACGGCATATCCTGTGATTAAGGACGTGTATGAGACGAAGGGAAGTATGTATGAAAACATTCTTGTTCCTCTCACAGACGGACGCAGGATGTATCAGATTTCTGTTCCTCTCAAGGAGGCATACGAAACGCAGGCAGCCAATGTGATGCTTCAGTTTGAGAAAGCCATTTTGCTTCATACCATCGATGATGCCTGGAAGGAGAATCTTCGTGCACTCGATGAATTGCAGCACTCCGTTCAGAATGCAAGTTATGAGCAAAAGGACCCTCTGCTTATCTTCAAGTTGGAGTCAGTGACGCTGTTCGATAACATGGTGAATGAAATCAATGATGGCACCATTTCAGTCTTGATGCGCACTTCATTACCAGTTCAGCAACCTCCTCAGGAAGCTCCTCAGCAGCAGCAACCTGCTCAGCGTCCACAATATACGGAGTCGAAGCAGAATCTGGATGAGCCATCTGAAACGCAGAAGGCTATGCAGCAAGCAGCTCATGCGCAGACAAGTCGTGGACCAGTGGAGCGTCGTCCTATCGTGAATAATCAGCCACGAGTGGGAAGAAATGATCCATGTCCTTGCGGTTCTGGTAAGAAATTCAAGAACTGCCACGGCAGAGGACTTGTTTAATCAAACAAATTAATAAAATCCTATAAATCCTTGATTTTGAAATGAAAAAGATAGTTGTTGCCATTGATGGACACTCTTCTTGCGGAAAGAGTACCATGGCAAAAGCATTGGCGCGTACCGTTGGCTATATATATGTTGATACAGGAGCCATGTATCGTGTTGTGACACTCTATGCATTGCGTAATCGTCTTATTGAAAATGGACGAATCTACGAATTTGCACTTCAGCAGCACATTGATTGTAGCCGTGTGAAGGTGAGTTTCCAGCTCGACCCAGAGACCAATCTTCCTCTCGCTTGCTTGAATGGAGAGGTGGTGGAAGATGAAATCCGTGGCATGGAGGTTTCCAACAATGTGAGTCCTATTGCTGCGCTTCCATTTGTTCGTAAGTTCCTTGTTGCTCAGCAGCAGGCTATGGGTAAGGAGAAGGGCATCGTGATGGATGGACGCGACATTGGTACTGTTGTTTTCCCTGATGCAGAGCTCAAGGTCTTCATTACGGCATCGGCAGAAATTCGTGCACAGCGTCGTTATGATGAGTTGGTTTCAAAGGGTGAAAAGGATGTGAACTACGATGAGATTCTGAAGAATGTCATTGAGCGCGACCAAATTGATTCCACTCGTGAAGTAGGTCCACTTCGTCAAGCTGAAGATGCTGTGGTACTTGACAATAGCCATTGCACCCGCGAAGAGCAGAATGCTTGGTTGTTGGAGAAATTCAATGCTGTAGTAAACGCTTAATAGCGTGAAGTGTGAAGCGTGAAGTGTGAAGCGTTGCCATCCGGATGGCATTTTTCACTTTTCACTTTTCACTTTTACGCTTCATGCTTCACTCTCCACTTTCCACTTTCCACGCAAACATGATTGTAGAGATTGATAATGGCTCGGGCTTTTGCTTTGGAGTTACCACGGCAATCCGCAAGGCAGAAGAGGAACTGGCAGTAAGTAGTTCGCTCTATTGCCTGGGAGATATTGTGCATAATGGACGGGAATGCGAACGTCTGAAGAAATTGGGACTCGTTACCGTGGAACATGCTGACTTGGCTCATCTTCACGACACAAAAGTATTGCTGCGTGCTCATGGCGAACCTCCTCGCACTTATCATTTGGCTCAGGAAAACAACATTGAGCTGATTGATGCCACATGTCCCGTTGTGCTCAATTTGCAAAAGCGGATTAAGGCAGAATATGATGCAGACGAGAACCATCTTCGCCAAATTGTGATTTACGGAAAGAATGGACATGCCGAAGTGGTGGGACTGGTTGGACAAACCAATGGAACAGCCATTGTCATTGAAAATCTGGAGGATGCTAAGAAACTGGATTTCACTCGTCCTATCAGTCTTTACTCTCAAACAACCAAGTCGCTGGTTGGATTTCGTGAAATAGTGAAATACATCGAAATGCGATTTGCTGAAGAGCAGGGTGGAGTAGTGGAAGATGGTTTTTTCAAGTATTACGATACCATTTGTCGTCAAGTGGCAAACCGTATGCCCAACATTCAGGCTTTTGCCAAGAAGCATGATGTGATTCTCTTTGTGTGCGGAAAGAAAAGCAGTAATGGAAAGGTTCTTTTCAATGAGTGCTGCAAGGTGAATCCACACACCCACATGGTGGAAAGTCCTCAGGAAATAGACCCTTCGTGGTTCGAAGGAGTGGATTCTGTGGGTATCTGTGGCGCAACGTCAACACCTAAATGGCTGATGGAAGATTGTAGGGATGCCATTATATAAATAAGGTGTAGATGTTATATTTTTCTGCTTGTTTTTCTCTTTTATTTTAATCAAATCCATCTCGGACATTTTTATTGAGCTCTGAGTGAATTTTTAATGGGGCACAACTGAAGTGAATCCCCAATAGCGCAAGAGTACGTCCCCAGTGTTACAAGAGTACGTCCCCAATGTTTCAAGAGTGCGTCCCCTATCGCGCAACGCTGAAATCTCATTGAAGAAAAAGCAAAAGAAATGCCCAAATGCAAAATGGAATCCTAAACATTAGTTAACAATGTGAACCATTCTTCATATATTGCAAAAAAAACGTGAAAAGTATTTTCAATTTTTAATTTTAATTTTTATCTTTGTCGAGTTTTCAGATAAGAATGTTTTCAACGTAAAACTATTTCAGATTCAATACAAATACAAAAGACCCTATTTATTAACAAAATTGATAACGACATGATGAAAAAAATCTTTTTTGCTGCATTTTTAGTTGCATTCACCTTGATGCCTGCTAATGCCCAGAATCTTTACAAAACTGTGTATAACAGTGCGGTGAAGGTTGTGAATGATCCAAATTCTTCACAGGAACAAATTGAGATTAACCAATTTGAAGTGACTGTCTTGAACTATTTGAATGCTCAGGTGCAGAAGCGTGCCATGGTGAAGGATACATATTTCTATGATAGCCAAGCAGTTAATCTGAAGTCGTTTGTGGATGATTTCATCTACTACGTTACTAAGGCTCGTGCTATTTCTACGGAAAAGCGTAAGGAAGTGATTGCCTGCTATCGCGATGCTTCGCTCAACAATCCTCTTTTCAACGATAATGATAAAGAGCGCACCTATTGCTACGTGAATGACACGAAGACTTTCACTCCATTCTCGCTCGATACGGATTGGGAAAAGGCTTACGACCAAGCAACTTCCAAGATTAAAACTATCATCAAATAATTGTTAGATAGAAATCTTCTTATACATAAATGCTATAGATATTCGCGCCTGGAAAAGACGCGAATATTTTTCACTCTAATAGAAACAAAAATACCACCTAACTCAAGAAAATGCCCCCAAGAAAGAAATCGAATCCAAGTGATGCTGCAAATCAAGTGAACGAAGTGGGCAGACTCCAACCTCAAGCAACGGATTTCGAGGCTGCTGTGATTGGTGCTTGTCTTATTGAGCAAGATGCTTTTGGTCTGGTTTCAGACATATTGAAGCCTAATTCCTTCTACGACTCAAAGCATAAGACGATTTTTCAAGCGATTCAGACTTTGGCTGGAGAGAATAAGCCTGTCGATATGCTTACCGTGACACAGCAACTCCGCTCAACGGGTGAATTGGATGCCGCTGGTGGAATGTCTTATATTGCGGAATTGTCACAAAGAATGACATCTTCTGCACATATAGAATACCATGCTCACATCATTGCTCAAAAGGCATTGGCTCGTGAACTTATCACATACACAAGCAATATTCAGCGAGCAGCTTTTGATGAAGCACAGGATGTGGCAGAGTTGATGCAAACTGCTGAGGGACAACTATTTGAATTGTCGAAAACGAATCTGAAGAAAGACTTTACTCAGATTGACCCAGTGATTGACGAGGCATATTTGCAACTTCAGAAAGCAGCTCAGCGTTCGGATGGTTTGTCGGGATTGGCAAGTGGATTCGACAAGCTGGATGCTGTGACAAGTGGTTGGCAGAATTCCGACTTGATTATTATTGCTGCACGTCCTGCTATGGGAAAGACTGCTTTTGTGCTTTCGATGGCAAAGAATATTGCTGTGAATATGCGTCAACCTGTTGCAATGTTTTCACTCGAAATGTCGAATGTGCAGTTGGTGAACCGTTTGATTGTCAATGTCTGTGCTATCGAAGGTGCCAAAATCCGAAGTGGACAATTGGCACAGCATGAGTGGAGTCAGTTGGATTTGAATCTCGACCAACTCCGTGGTGCTCCACTTTATATTGATGACACTCCTTCGCTTTCTGTATTTGAGTTGCGAACCAAAGCACGTAGATTAGTGAGGGAACATGGCGTGAAACTGATTATCATTGACTACCTTCAGTTGATGAATGCTTCGGGAATGTCATACAATTCTCGTCAGGAAGAGGTGAGTACCATTTCCCGCTCGTTGAAAGGACTTGCCAAGGAATTGAACATTCCGATTATTGCACTTTCGCAGTTGAATCGTAGTGTGGAAAGCAGAACGGCTGCACCTAATGCATCGAATCCTGATGCTGCCAACTATGAGAGCAAGCGTCCTCAGTTGTCAGACCTTCGTGAATCGGGTGCCATTGAGCAGGATGCCGATATGGTTTGTTTCATCCATCGCCCAGAGTATTATAAAATATATAAGGATGCACATGGAAATGACACGCATGGTATCGCAGAATTTCTCATTGCAAAGCACCGAAATGGTGAGGTAAAAGATATACGTATGCGATTTGATAGCGATTTTGCAAGATTCTCCAATATTGATGATGCACCTCCACTTCCTACGTTGGACGAGAACGGTGTGATTCAATCTTCGCATAACAAGAAAAAGACTAAAAGCAACTCAGGTCCAGTGGATGACCAGTTCGGTTCCATTAGCATTGATATGATGCCTGGAGATGATGCACCTTTCTAAATATCATACAAATTTAGGAGTAAGTTCGATGGAAACTTGCTCCTTTTTGTTTAAAATTTGCATATTTATCAGAAATGATTTATATTTGCAATTAGTTCTAACGTCTTTTCATCATTATTTGGATGAAATACACTCGAAAACATACCATCATTGGAGTCTTAACTGCTATCATTTTAGTTGTAGCAGGGGTTGTTTTCTATGCGTATCAGGAGGGGACTTTCAAAAAATACAAATATCATTTCGATGAAGAATTCAGAGCAAAAGTTGATTCATTCAATTTGAATTGTCCCTTATCCATCGGCATTTGCGGCTATATTAAGAATCTGAAAATTCCTGTGGAGCCAGTGGAGCATTCGGATTCCAACTATTTGCATTTTTTTTTGGAGTTTCATGGAAATACGAATGTTGCTGCTGACGCTTGCAGATTCGAGACATAGAACAGCAAACGCATTTCATTTCCGACATGAGGAAACGAAAGATTGAGCATTTCATTTGCGATATTCAAGGCACAGGTAGTGATTCTATCATTCGCTATGAAGCATCTCTCAATCAAGTGGTGAGTCTTACGCATCAGGCTCGTTTGAGAGCACAGACTTTGAAACGTCAAATCACTCTTCTTGTAGAGCATGAATCGAATCTTCTTCCTTTCGAAATTGATGATGGATGTTTGGTAGTGGAAGAATCTCTTCAAGAAGGTGCACTGGTCTATGATATTGCATTGAATGGAGATATGTTTAGCATTAGTACCATGACAGATGCTGAAATCGATTATCTCATCAAGGATGCACTAATTTATTCTTTCTGCCAAGACCCAACTTTCACACCTTATGTCTTTGAAGCTGGATTGAATTACCTTTTCCGAGTTTTTGATGTTTCTTCTGAGGATTATACCTCATTGCAGATCGCTTTGCCAAATGCCGAAGCAAAAGCTGCCCAGCTGAATCAGAAGGGATTGAATGCTGTGAAAGATAGCCTTACGGACAATTCCAATATTGTGTTCCACGAAGTGTTGGCAACACGTGAGGATGTCTATCCTGTGGATAGTTTGCAGACAGAAACTGAGTGAAAAACAGACTGATTATTTAGCCTAAAAAACTGAATTTTGCGGCATTATAATTTACAAAATCTCCTAATTATTTAGCTATACTTCTTCTCGTTTGTTAATTATTTATAATTATATGAATAAATAAGAAGAAATCAATTGCCATATATCAAAAAACATAGTAAATTTGCACTGTGTTTTTCATGGTATTAGATTTATTTTAAGGTTAGTAAAGATTGCTTGTCGTGATGATAAGCAATTTTTTTTTGCTTTTTTATTTCTTATTAAACTGATTCATGGTAATCTGAATACCTGCTAAACAAAAGGATTTGATGGCTTGAACAAACACATCAACTCTTTCATCCATCGTCTTCAAATCTTCCTCTGTGAATTGCCCCAGCACATAATCGGCTTGTGCTCCTCTTGGAAAATCATTTCCCACACCAAACCTTAAACGAGCAAATTGTTGAGTACCAATAACCGAAGCAATATTTTTCAATCCGTTATGTCCTCCATCACTTCCACCTGGACGCATACGCAGTTTTCCAAAAGGAAGGGAAATGTCGTCGCAAACCACCAACATTCTCTCCACAGGGATATTTTCCTTTTGAAGCCAATATCTCACTGCATTGCCACTCAGGTTCATATAAGTGGATGGCTTCAGAATTACCAACTCAGCACTTTTGGCTCTTCCTGTTCCTACAAAGCCATATCGCTTATCCTCGAAAGTGATATTGCAAGAAGCAGCCAAAGCATCCACAACCCTGAAACCGATGTTGTGTCGGGTTCCATCATATTCATCACCAATATTTCCGAGTCCTGCAATAAGGAATTTCATCTTGTTTTCTGCTTTTTCTTTCTTGTTGTCCTTCGTGAATAAGGAAACAATTGTTTTCCAAATATTCATGTCCTTAATAAAAAACCGAACTATAAGAATCATCCCATAGTTCGGTTATTATTGGAATTAAAGAATTGACTTTTTATTCTTCAGTAGTTTCTGCAGCATCAGCAGCAGCACGAGCAGCACGTGTCATACGAACGGCGCAAACCACAGCTTCCTTAGAAGTAACGATTTCAAGTCCTTCGAAGCTGAGTGCTTCAACCTTCATAGACTTGCCAAGACCGAGGTCTGTAACATCGATGTTGAGAACGTCTGGGAACTGAGTATAAGGAGCCTTCACCTTCAACTTGCGAATGTTGAGAGAGAGCTTACCACCGGCACGTACACCTTCAGCAAGACCGTTGAGCTTAACAGGAATCTCCATCACGATAGGAGCGTCAGTAATCTGATAGAAGTCAACGTGGACTGGAGTATCTTTCACGTAGTCGTTCTGAAGTTCCTTGAGGATAGCCTTCACTTCCTTGCCCTCGATGTTGAGGTTCACGATGTAAACATTAGGAGTGTAGATAAGCTTTGCAAGCTCTTTCTGAGAAATGGTAAGTGGCTGAGCAAAAGGAGCACCATTTTCATCTTTCTCCACACCGTAAACTACTGCAGGCACATTGCCAGAGCGACGAAGGTCGCGGCTTGCCTTCTTGCCGAGGTCCTTGCGAACCTGTGCATTGATTGTGATTTCTTTCATTTTTTGTTGGTTTTGTGTTACTATAAATTAAGTTTTTTGCTTAATTCTCCATCACACATGGACCCTCTCTGGGAGAGGTCTCGAAAAAAGCGTTGCAAATTTACGACAAATTTCTTAGATACACAAAAATCCAAACTCCTTTTTGCTCCAAATGAATAGAAAACAAAAAGAATGCAACTATTTTATGTCAGAAATACGATTGTAACAATCAATCTTAAAATTCTATGTCGAACTTTTCTTCGCCGTCAGAAGGCTGAGCAGGTTCCTTATGAGCTAAATATTCATTGCTGGAATCATCATCTGAAGCAATCTTCAACACTTTGTTGAGGGCATTCAGGAATTTCTCATAATCTTCTTTGTACAGAAAAATCTTATGCTTCTCAAAATGCACCTGCTGCATATTCGAGCCATCATCAAAAATCTTCTTGCTTTCAGTAATCGAAATGTACTTCTCACCATTTCTACTCTGCTTCACATCGAAGTAGTAAATACGCTTACCCGCCTTCACGCTCTCAGAAAAGACGAAATCTTTTTCTATTCCATTCATTGTTCTTGCAAAGATTTATTAAAAATTCTCATTAAAAAATACGAATTTATTATCATTTCCTTTCACTGTGCAAAATTGTTTAAAAAAATTTACACTATCAAATTTCAAATGGAATTTTTTAATAAATGCCCCTTATTTTTGTTAATCTGCTTGTTTATTCATTAAAAGTTCGTACCTTTGCATCGAATATAATAAGTAAAAAAAGAGTTTTTTGCTATGATTAATCGTAACTTAATTAGAATTAAGATAGTTCAACTGATGTATTCCTACTATCAGAATGGTGGTAAGAATCTTGACACTGCGGAAAAAGAACTATTGTTTAGCCTTTCTAAAGCATACGATCTTTATAATTATTTGCTTCTCCTGATGGTTGAGGAAACGCGTTTTGCCTTCGAAATTCTTGAGCAAAAGGAGCAGGTGAATCGTGTGGCACATAAAGAAGAGGCACTCAGCCATCGTTTTGTGGATAACAAGTTCATTGCTCAATTGGAGTCGAACAAACAATTGTGCGAGTTCAAAGAAAACAAAAAATGGAACTGGAAAGACGAAAGAACCTATCTGAAGAGTCTTTATGAAAAAATAAATGAAGCAGATTTTTTCCAAGAGTACATGTCGGCTGAAGAAACTGATTACGACGCTGATCGTGAAGTCTGGAGAAAAATCTATAAGAATATCATTATGAAAGATGAGAAAATCGATGATATTCTTGAGGAACAAAGCCTGTATTGGAACGACGACAAAGAGATAGTTGACACTTTTGTTTTGAAAACCATCAAGCGTTTTGATGCTGGAAAGGGTGAGGACCAAGAACTCCTTCCAGAATACAAGGACATTGAGGACCGTGAGTTTGCAACTCGCTTGTTCCGTCGTACTATCACAAACGATGAATACTATCGCGACCTCATTTCGCAGAGTGTCAGGAACTGGGAATTCAATCGCCTCGCCTTTATGGATGTTATTATCATGCAGGTGGCAGTAGCAGAGATTTTGAGCTTCCCACAGATTCCTACTTCAGTCACTATCAATGAATATGTGGAAATAGCAAAATACTACAGCACCCCAAAGAGTGCAAGTTATGTCAACGGCATCATTGATAATGTTGCTCGCAGACTCAAGCATGAAAACAAAATTTCCAAGGAATAATCCTATTATATTATATATAAGGTGTAGTCCTAAGATATAGATAGGGTTGTTTCTTACAGATACAAACAAAATTGAATCACAAACTTAAAATTATTTAGAACCATGTTGTTTATCAATTTTCTTCAAGATGCAGCTCCTGCTGCTGGAGGTGGTGGCATGCAGTTGATTATCATGCTCGTCCTCATGTTTGCCATTATGTATTTCTTCATGATTCGTCCTCAGAAGAAGCGTCAGAAAGAAATCCAGGAATTCCGCAACAAGCTTGATATTGGTAGCAAGATTGTAACCAGTGGCGGTATCTATGGCTCAGTGAAGGAACTCAATGTGGGTGAACCATACCTCACCATCGAAGTTTCGAAGGGTGTAAGTATCAAGGTGGATCGCAACTCTGTGTTTGCAGACCCTAACCAGGCTGCATTGTCCCAGGAAAGATAAATCGTTCTTATGGGTATCAAGGAAATTTATCAAACTATGTACCGGAGTTTGCGGAAGATAAAAATCAACCGCGAATTCATGGTGTTTTTTGTATTTCTTTTGGTATCCATCGTCTTTTGGTTTGTCCAGACTTTCAAGGAATCCACCACGGCACGAATCAACTACAAGATTGAACTCACTGGCATTCCTTCCAACATCATCCTCACTTCCGATGTACCCAAGAAGGTGGAAGTGGCAGTGAGTGGAAGAGGATTTGCCATCATCGATTATCTCACGAAGAGCGATGCTCGCACATTGCAAGTGGATTATTCTCAGTTTGAGAAAGCCGATGGCATGTTGGTTTTGAACAACAACGCTTGGAAGAAAATCGTGACAAACACCTTGGGCAATTCCCTTTCTTGCACATCTATCAGTCCTTCCATGCTCGAGCTTTACTACTCAACGGGTGAGCACAAGTATGTGCCTGTTGTATTCAATGGTAAGGCAAAGGTGGATGGACAGCATGTGTTGTGTGGCATCGAACTTGAACCACAGCATGTAGATATTTATGCTCCTGACAATCAGTTCGACACCATCTCCGCCATCAATACCGAAGAGGTGCGCTACGTCAATCTGAAAGATACAACGGAGGTACGCTTGGCATTGGTTCCACCAAAGGGAGTGAAATGTCGTCCTGATAGTGTTACGGTCAAATTGTGCGTGGACCTCTACACAACAAAAACCATCAAGGTGCCAATCTTCTGCGAAAACATTCCAGACGATAAGGTGGTCCGCACTTTCCCGCTCACTACCTCTGTCACTTTCCGCGTCAGTTCCTCACTCTATAATCATATCACTGCTTCAGATTTCTCGATTGTTGTGGATTACAACACCATC
>OMTC01000020.1 GCA_900313845.1 uncultured Prevotellaceae bacterium | reverse complement strand
CAGTTGTCGTTGAAGTCCGTAGGCACAAGGGCAATGGAGTCGTTGCCTTCGCTGTCCTTTACCACTTCTTCCACAGTCTTCTGCTTCAGCCAGTCGATGTTTTCTTGGTTCGTGCCGTTTACGTTCTCATCGCCGCCAAAGTCATCCCATCGTCCAGCCCAGTCGTTGATTTGGAGCCAACCGCGAGCGTTCTGAGCCCACATAGGTCCGTTCCATCCGTCGGAGGATTTGAGTCCACGATTGCCAGCGGTGTAGAAGGTGTAAAGCACCGAGAAGTAGTAGTTGATGTTTGGGAAGTTGAGGTTTGCAACGGTTGGGTTCACCCAGAAACCGATGGAAATGGCATCCGTAGCTGCTTCGCCAGCCTTCTTCAGTCCGTCCATCTCGATGCGCAAGTAGTTGGTTGCCTTGGTCGTCACAGCCGCGTTAGGTGCGTTCTGGTAGTAAGTGCCGAAGTTCGGGTCGGTGGATTGGCGCAGTTCGCCATCACCCACTTGTGTACCGTTCACGTCGGCAACGGTAGTAGCTCCCTCGAAAGTGAGGGAATAAACAGGGCGAGGAAGGGTGGTCTGTGCATGGAGAGCCACAGCGCAAACCATTCCTGCAAGGAGCATGTAGATTTTTCTCATATTGCTATTTTTTTTGATAAATGATAGTTAGTGCATTTCTTTTATCGAAAAGATGTTGCAAAGATAAGGGAAATAGAGAAAAGTGAAAAAGAAAAAGCTAAAAAAATGAGAATGAAAGACTATCGTTGAGGCAGCAAAAAATCCCTTCCGACAAGCTGGGATGAGCAAATCGGAAGGGATTTCTGTTACTCTCGTGACGAATAGTGACACGTGAGGGTGATGTTCTCATTGATTGTTACTTATAATTCGAGAAGAGATTCTTCTTTTCCATCATTTCGATGATGGAGTTTTCGAGGTCGGTTCGCTTCACGATTTCGTTATCTTTCCAGAAGCGTGGGTTGTATTTTGTTTTGTCGATCACCTCACGTAGTTTGGAACTGTTGCGTACGGCTTGCTTGCTTGCTTCCTTGAGTTTGCCTGTATTGAAAAGAATGGATGAGAACTCGTAAGGGATTCCGTCGTACATGGCTGTGGCGTTGGCAACGACAGACTGCACTTCTGTGAACTTGCGGTCGTGGGTATAGGTGATGTCGAAATTGGCTATCAGTGGGAATCTCCTACCCAAGGAGTCGCGCACGAAGAGGTTGTGGACGGTTCCCTCGTAACGCTCTATCTGGTAGGTGACGGGGGTGACGTAGAGGGTTGCCTCGACGATGGTTTTGAGGATATGGGTTTTAGGCGTGAAGTGAATCTTGTAGTGGGTTGCCTTTCCTGTGGTGGGGTTGGAGAGGGTTTCGAGACTGACGTCGTAGAAATTCTGGTAGAAGAGTTCGATAGGACCAATCATGTTGCCTATATGCCCTTGTGTGCCTCCTCGCAGTGGCATTTGGGTGATGAACTGGAAGTTGTTGACATTTTGGTATTTGCTTAAGGAATCATGGTCGATATAGGCATAGCGTCCGTTGATGAGACTGAGGTTGCGGATGGAGAGGGCGGAATTGGCATTGAAGAAAGCCTCGGTATATTCGGTGCTATTGCCCAAAGCTTGTGTGTTTTGGCGATAATAGAATCGAGATGTTTTTCTCTTTTTCTTGTTGATTTCATCGTTGTAGTTGGAGATGATTCGTCGGATGATTTGGTCAACGGGTTCCACTACCACTTCGCTCAGCATGTTGTGGGCAGGACTGAGGGCGAGGACAGGCATGATGGAATCAGAGGCGAGGGTGAGTTCGCTGGCTGATACGACAAGGGTTTCATAGCCGATGAAGGAGATGCGTAGCTGGTCGATAGGGCGTGCATTGATGACGAACTGTCCGTCGAGGTTGGTCATGGTTCCATTGTCGGCATCCACATAGACGTGTGCGTGAGGAATGCGCTCACGAGTGTTCTTGTCAATCACGACGGCCTGGAAAAGCCCCCTCCCGTCCTCCCCGAGGGGAGGAGTAGAAAGTGAAGTGTGGAGCGTGGAGCGTGAAGCGATGCTATCGGGATGGGATTTTTCACTTTTCACTTCTCGCTTTTCACTTTCATTTACGAACTCTTTGATTTCTTCCAATTTGTAGGCGTCGTGAGTCTTGTCGTAGGCAATGAATCCTCCTTCGTCGCCGATGCCTTCGGCAGATATGTACATCTGCTGGCAGGAGGAGTTGTTGTAGAACTCCACGGTGGTGCGTCCTGTCACATCGGTCTGCAGGTTGGGTGCCCAATAGAGGGTGCGGCGGAAGTCCTCCATCGGTGGAAGAACGGAATAGTCGTCCATCTGGAAGGTGGATGGGATGCTATAGCCGTGGAACCATGTGGAACGACGACCTTTTTTGCTTTCGGTGGAATAGGTGGCGAATGGGAATATCCAAATTTGGTAGTAACTGCTGGAAGGATTGTGGCTGATGTAGATGGATTTTATATCGTCGATGAAAATGGGGTCCTCCATCGGACTATAGTTTCCAATGATGACGTTAGCGTTCTTGTTGTTGTATTGGATGTTCGTCAATGGGGATGAGTGCCTATCATCAATTGGAATGAGTCCGGTATGTAGGGTACCATCATCCCTGATTAGGCTGTGGTCAATAACTCTGAATGATGGATTGACTTTCTCGAGGAAATCTTGCCAAGTAGGTACGATTTCGCCACGGTCGAGCATGTCCTGTGTGATTTCTTCCATGTCGTAATAGATTTGGGCGTAGCGGCGTGCATTGAGTTCGCCAAACCAACCTATGCCTGGGTCGGTAAAGTAGCGCCTGCGAGACGTGACCTTGACGGTCTTGGTGATGAATTCGCGCTTGCCCACCTTGATGCGGAATGGGGAATTGTCGGAGTCGGTGTCTTCCACTTGCTCGTAGGTTTTTCGTCGGAAGAGGTTGGCTTCGGGCACAGGAATGCGCTTCGATTCCTCCATCATGATGGTGCGCAGGGAAGGACGGAACTGGCGATCGACCATGATGGTGAAGGTCTTGAGCTTTCCGTCAATCATTGTTTTCATATCCATCTTGAAGTCACCATAGACGGGTTCATTGATGCGAAGGGCGTAGTTTCCGAATTTGTCGGTGATGGCATCGCCCAAGAGGCTTCGTCCCTGTTCTCTGTTCCAAAGGGTGACATGGACTTTTACGCTATCGACAGGATGTTTCTTCAGCCATATCAATTGGGAGTCTCCGAGCCGTCCATAGACGTACTGTTGGTCTTCGATTATCTGACGCTTGCCTTCCATGGGGTGAGGGTCGGTCATCTGTTCCCAATTGTAGCGTCGCCAACCTTGCACGAGCATGAGGGTGTCGGCTGCCATGCGGTGGAGGCGGTCGTCTTTTTCGAAATAGTATTCAGGATGGGCGATGAAGCCGCGTATGTCGCTGCCGAGCAGCATGTAGGTGCGTATGTCGCCGCTTTTGCCATTGTTGAGTGTGCCAGCATCCATCGCAGAGAAGGAGAGGCGTGCATGAGGTGCTGTGGTGAGTTGCAGGCGAACCTTTCCGCATGGCTTGAGCACTGAGTCGGAATCGATGGTGATGGTGATGTTGTTCTCTTCGGTGAGTGTAGGACAGATGAAGAAGCGTCGCTCGGCTTGGATGTGTCCGTCGGCAGTGAAGATGGTCAGTTGGTTGACGCCTGGCTTCATTTCGGCACGTCGCCACTTGAATTCCATCCACGCATCAGCGGTGACGGTGTCGGCAACGACGATGTTTCCTTCATTCATGATGACATAGCCGAGTTTTCTGCCAACGATGGCATCTGAGCATTGGAGAAGGGCTGTGATTTCGGCATCGTCGAGGGTGTTCATACGAATGACGCAACCTTCGTTTTTCACTTCGGGCAGTTCGAATTCGTGCTTCTTGTGATTGGAGTCGGTGATGATGAATTGTAGGTCTGATTGGTCAGGGATGATGTCGAACATGCCTCGACCATTGGCATCTGTTTGGGCAATGGCAAGCATGTTGTCTTTTTTATTCATCACCATGCCCACCACTTTCTGGTGCTCCAATGTTTCGCGGTCGATGACTTCGAATGCCACTCGGCTACGCATGCCTTCCACGAGGTCGCCGCCCTCGGGATAGAAGTTGACGACGTAGTTCTTGGCTTTGCGTCCTTTTCTTCCCAATCCTTCGAGGTTTCCCAAGGTGTCCTCCACGAATTCGCGGTCAGGCAGGCGGTAACGATAGCTGAGGGTGTCAATGGCTGGGTGGGAGTAGTCGCCCTCTGTCTCTGGCTTCTTGAAGATAGGGAACACGCGGGAGAAAATGCCAGGAAGGTAACTGGTGCCTTCACTCACTTTGTCTTTCTTGAACCACGATAGATAGGTCTTTGGAATTTCATCCAGTGCATAGCCACTTTTCTTATCGACGGCTCCACCTGTTGCCCAATTGGTCATGTAGCGGGTGTAGGCTCTCACTTCGTAGAAGCCTGTCACAAAAATAATTGAATCGAGTTGGATGTCGCCATAGCCCACACCGTCCTCGATTTTCACGATTTCCTTTTCGATGATGTTGCCGGCTGGATCCAACAATTCCACATAGACAATCTTGCTGAGGTCGCTAAGCTGTCCGTTATCAGCACGCACCACGTAGGCTTGGAACCACATGGTTTCGCCTTTGAAGTAGCCGGTGTTGTCGAAATGCAGATAGACTTTCTCCTGTGGATAGAGTTCGTTGAAGCGCATGGCACGCTGCATGTAGGAGAAAATGCTGTCGTCGGGTGAAGAATACAGATTTGGCATTGCCAAGGCTGTCACTTTCATCATCACTGCGATGATGAAAAACAAAAAGAATCTCATAAATCGTTTCATAGTTCGGTTAAGTTTAGGTTAAATGAGAAATTAAAGCCCCCCACCAGCTCCCCCGAGGGGGAGAGAACCATCCGGATGGTTATTCTCCTCCCCTCGGGGAGGAAGGGAGGGGGCTTTTTCACTTTAGTTTGTTAGTCTTTGAGCTTAGCCCAAATGAATTCACGGTTGAGTCGAGCGATGTTGGCGATGGTTTCGCACTTAGGACACACTGCCTCGCAAGCACGAGTGTTGGTGCAGTTGCCAAATCCCAGTTCGTCCATCTTTGCTACCATTGCCTTCGCACGCTTAGCGGCTTCTGGCTTGCCCTGAGGAAGGAGAGCGAGCTGGCTCACCTTCGAGCTCACGAAGAGCATAGCAGAACCGTTCTTGCAGGCTGCCACACAAGCACCGCAACCGATGCAGCTGGCGCAATCCATTGCCTCGTCCGCATCCTGCTTAGGAATGAGAATAGCGTTGGCATCCTGAGGAGCACCTGTGCGAACGGAAACATAACCACCTGCCTGCATAATCTTGTCGAATGCAGTGCGGTCAACCATACAGTCCTTGATGACAGGGAAACCTGCTGAACGCCAAGGCTCCACGGTAATCACGTCGCCATCCTTGAAGCGGCGCATGTAGAGCTGACAAGTAGTGGCACCACGCTCGGTCTTTCCGTGTGGAGTACCGTTGATATAGAGCGAGCACATACCGCAGATACCTTCGCGGCAGTCGTGGTCGAATACGAAAGGCTCCTTGCCTTCTTCTACGAGCTCCTCGTTGAGGATGTCGAGCATTTCGAGGAAGGAAGTGTCGCCAGGGATATCCTTCATCTGACGGCTTTCGAAGTGGCCCTTGTCCTTAGGACCATTCTGCTTCCAATATTTAATGGTGAATGAAATATTCTTGTCCATGTTTTTTAAGTTTTTGAGTTTTTAAGTTTTTGAGTTTTTAAGTTTTAGCTGAGAAGTGTAACTTCGTTAAACTTATAAACTTATAAACTAAAAAACTTATAAATTAATTCTTGTAATTACGTGTCTGAACCTTGATAGCCTCGTATTCGAGTGGTTCCTTGATGAGCTCTGGAGCCACATCGTCTGAGCCTTGATACTTCCAGCAACCTACGTAGAAGTAGTTCTTGTCGTCGCGCTTTGCTTCGCCTTCCTCAGTCTGGTATTCCTCACGGAAGTGACCACCGCAGGATTCGTTGCGGCTGAGGGCGTCGTAAGCGATGAGCTTACCCATCGTGATGAAGTCGTCGAGGTGGATAGCCTTGTCGAGCTCGATGTTGAGACCTTCGCGAGTGCCAGGGATGAAGAGGTTGGTGTCGAATTCCTTGCGGAGTGCATCAATCTTCTTGATACCTGTCTCAAGTCCTTCCTTCGTACGACCCATGCCGATGTATTCCCAGCAGATGAGACCGAGTTCCTTGTGGATAGAGTCAACAGAGCGCTTGCCCTTGATGTTCATGAGCTTCTGGATGCGCTTTTCTGTAGCTGCCTCCACTTCTGCGAACTCTGGAGCATCGGTAGAGATGCGAGGCCAGATAGCTTGGTCGGCAAGGTAGTTCTGAATCGTATATGGCAGAACGAAATATCCATCTGCAAGACCCTGCATGAGTGCGCTGGCACCGAGGCGGTTTGCACCGTGGTCGGAGAAGTTGCACTCGCCGATAGCGAAGAGTCCAGGAATGGAAGTCTGGAGTTCGTAGTCAACCCAAATACCACCCATTGTGTAGTGGATAGCAGGGAAGATCATCATTGGATTATAGTATTTCACACCGTTGATTTCGCGAGCCACTTCACCTGGGTTCACGTCGGTGATTTCCTCATACATGTCGAAGAGGTTGCCATAGCGCTGGAGCACTACGTCGAGGCCCAAACGCTCGATGGATTCGGAGAAATCGAGGAATACGGCAAGACCTGTGTTGTTCACACCGAAGCCCTTGTCGCAACGCTCCTTGGCTGCACGGCTGGCAACGTCGCGAGGCACGAGGTTACCGAATGCAGGATAGCGGCGCTCCAAGTAGTAGTCGCGGTCCTCTTCAGGAATATCGCTACCCTTGATTTGACCTGCCTGCAATTTCTTAGCATCTTCCAACTTCTTTGGCACCCAGATACGACCATCGTTACGAAGCGACTCAGACATGAGTGTGAGCTTCGACTGCTTGTCGCCGTGAACTGGAATACAAGTTGGGTGAATCTGCACGTAGCAAGGATTTGCGAAGTAAGCACCCTTGCGGTAGCACGACATAGCTGCAGTGACGTTGCAACCCATTGCGTTGGTCGAGAGGAAGTAAGTGTTTCCGTAACCACCAGTTGCAATCACAACGGCATTGGCAGAGAAGCGCTCGAGCTTACCAGTTACGAGGTTCTTGGCAATGATACCGCGAGCACGACCGTCGATAATCACCACGTCGAGCATTTCGTAACGAGTATAGAGTTTCACCTTCTTGGCATTCACCTGTGCAGAGAGTGCAGAGTAAGCACCGAGGAGGAGCTGCTGACCTGTCTGTCCTTTGGCATAGAAAGTACGGCTCACCTGAGCACCACCGAAGGAACGGTTGGCGAGTGTACCACCATATTCGCGTGCGAAAGGAACGCCCTGTGCCACGCACTGGTCGATGATGCTGTTCGACACTTCAGCAAGACGATAGACATTGGCTTCGCGAGCACGGTAGTCACCACCCTTCACGGTGTCGTAGAAAAGACGATAAACAGAGTCACCATCGTTCTGATAGTTCTTTGCAGCATTGATACCACCCTGAGCAGCGATGGAGTGAGCGCGGCGAGGAGAGTCCTGGATGCAGAAGTTGAGCACGTTGAAGCCCATTTCGCCAAGAGAAGCTGCTGCGGAAGCACCGGCAAGACCAGTACCAACGACAATCACGTCGAGCTTCAGTTTATTCTTTGGGTTTACCAAGCGCTGGTGTGCCTTATAGTTGGTCCATTTCTCAGCAACTGGTCCCTCAGGTATTTTTGAATCTATTTTAACCATAATGAGTTTTTGAGTTTTTAAGATGTTGAGTTTCTAAGTTTTTGAGTTTTTAAGTTTTAACTGAGAAGTGTAACTTCTTTAAACTTTAAACGTTAAACTTTAAACTTTTTTCAATGTCCGCAGCATCCAGCAGCACATCCCTTGGCGCATTCGCACAAGTCGCCCAAGTTGCAACCGCAGTCACTACCGCAAGGGCAAGTGAGCGATGGAGCGAGGCCTGTTGCAAAACCAATAATTACTGCAAGGAACATGAGCGCCAGCAGAGTCACATAGATGATGCCGATAACGCGCCAGCGATTGAACCAGATGTGTCCGCTCCAGCCGATGGTCTGAATAGCTGACCAGAAACCATGAGCGAGGTGGAACCAAAGTGCAATAATCCAGATGATGTAGAGCACCACATAGATAGGATTGGTGAATGTGTTGACAATCTTACCAAAACCGTCAGCAGGAGCTGCATCGAAGTGAATGCTTGGGAAGAGCTCTGCAAACATCATGTTGTACCAGAAGTTGAAAAGGTGCAGGAGCAAACCCAACAAGATGATGATACCCAGCACGAGCATGTTCTGAGATGCCCATTCCACCTTGCCAGGCTTTTCTGTCACGTCGTAGCGGTTGCTACCACGTGCCTTACGGTTTTGGATTGTCAGCCAGAAAGCATACACGATGTGAATCAGAGCCAGCGCTGCCAAACCGATAGTAGCTACCACAGCATACCAGTTGGCACCGAGGAATTCACAAATCATGTTGTATCCCTTGGCTGAGAAGAGAGCCACAACGTTCATGCATCCATGAAACGTCAGGAAGAGAATCAGAGCTATGCCGGTTACCGACATCACTACTTTTCTTCCGATTGAAGAGTTACATAACCACATAAATTGATTTGTTTAAAAAATTAATATTGATTTGAATAATTTTGTTTACAAAAACGCTAATGTTAGATGCACAAAAAGGTGTGTTTTTACCCTATGAAACATAGCTACACACGTCTATAAGTCTGCAAAAATAATTTTTTTTAACCAAACTTACAAGAATTTAAGACGAAAATTGTTATCATAATTTCGTCGGAGTGAAAAATTGCGTAACTTTGCAAGCAAATATTCAACTCAACAAAGCAAATTATATATGTTATATATGAGAAACTTACTTTTTGCTGTGACGATGGCTCTCTGTGCGTCGCTCAGTGCGTATGCACAGGATGTCCAAACCGATTCCGCTGCCACACGAGTGATTCGCGAATATGTCCGCTTCGGCTATTTCAGCTATTCCGACATGCTTCGCAATAGTCCCGGTTACGACATCGCGCAAAAGAAAATTGCCGACTTGCGCAAGGCTTACGAAACGGAATTGAAGCGCAACGAAGAACAGTTCTCCAAGCAATTTGCAGAGTATGTGGAAGGTCAGCAGACTTTTCCCGAGAACATCCTGCTCAAGCGACAGAAGGAACTCAAGCAACTCATGGAGCAGAGCATGCAATTCAAGCAGGAAGCCAAGCAACTTCTCGAAGCATCTGAGCAGGAAGTGATGGCTCCCATCTACAAGCAACTCGACGATGCCATCTACCAAGTGGGCATGGAACGCGGATATTCCTTTATCCTCAACACCGACAACAAAGCCTACCCATTCATCAATGGCGACCAAGGCGAAGATGTCTCTCCTTATATAATTGAAGCAATGAAATGAAAAAACGTTTAACGTTTAAAGTTTAACGTTTAACGAAGTTTCAAGGCACTTCGTGCTGGTTTCAAGTTTCAGGCTTCAAGTTTCAAAAATCCTTTCAAATCCTTTAAATCCCTGATAAATTTTTAATTCTTCATTTTTCATTCTTCATTTAAATGTCTTCTCCCATTGGCATATTTGATTCAGGTTACGGAGGATTGACCATCCTCGATGGCATCCGCTCACGCCTTCCCCAGTACGACTACATCTACTTGGGCGACAATGCGCGTGCCCCATACGGAACACGTTCCTTCGATATAGTCTATGAATTCACGCTCCAAGCCGTGAAGAAACTCTTCGAGATGGGTTGTCCACTCGTCATCCTCGGTTGCAACACCGCTTCAGCCAAGGCACTGCGTTCCATTCAGCAAAACTATCTCCCTCAGCATGCACCCGACCGTCGAGTGCTGGGAGTCATCATTCCAACTGCCGAAATCGTCGGTGACATCTCTCGCAACCACCACATTGGAGTGCTTGCCACAGAGGGTACCATCAAGAGCGAAAGCTACAAGCTCGAAATCGAGAAGCTCCACCCAGGTTTCAGTGTCACCGGACTGGCGTGTCCGATGTGGGTTCCTCTCGTTGAAAACGGCGAATTCGACAAACCTGGTGCTGATTATTTCGTGAAGGACAGCATCGAGAAACTCATGGCAAAGGACCCACTCATCGACACCGTCATTCTCGGTTGCACCCACTATCCTTTGCTTCTTGACAAAATCAAGAAGTACATCCCTGCAGGGGTGACCGTCATTCCTCAAGGCAAATACATCGCTGCCAGCCTTGAGAACTATCTTTTCCGTCATCCCGAAATGCAGCAGCGCCTCTCGCAAGGTGGCACTTGCCATTACTACACCACGGAATCCACCACCAAATTCCGTGAATCCGCCAGCATGTTCCTCCACGAACAAATTGAAGTGCAGCGCGTCACCCTCTAACCACCCTCTCTCTTCCCTCTACCCCCTCATCTACATCCCCTCCACCCACCATCTCATTTCCTTCATTCCCCTTTTCTGTCGATTCCCATCGTTTCGACAAAACCACCCCATTGCCTTAACCGAACACCTCCTTCGCTTCAACTAAACCACTCCTTCGTCTTTTCCGAATCATTTTTTCGTCTCAACTGACCCTTTTCTTTGATTCAACTAGTTGCTCGAACCTTCGCCATCGTTCTGCCGAGCCTTCGCCATCCTTCTGCCGAACCTTCGCGGGATTAATGTCGAGCCCTCGCTGTTTCAGTAAATCCAAAGGATCGTTTCAGATGAATTTAAGGAGAAGTTCTCGAAATTCGAAGAAGTGGTTTGATGCCAATGATAAATCGTTAAACAGCCTGTAGGCATACCAATTGATTCTTTGCTTTATCAAATTTATTTAATGTCAACGACTTGGATTTCTACACTTATTTTCATAACTTTGCATCCAACACCAATGTATTCATTCAATGGCTGAGGGTATTAACTAATTAGAGCATGTAACCGTAAGTTTACAAGATTATGGATATTCAGAAAATACAACAATACAAGTCGGCATTCGACCTGATAGCGAAGAACATCAATGACGATGAAGGAAATACCATCGAAGTATGGTATGCACGTGAGCTGCAACAAGTGTTAGGTTATGCACGATGGGAGAATTTTGTAGTAGCCATTGGTCGGGCAATGGAATCGTGTAAGACACTGGGAATCAGCATTGATGACCATTTTCGTGAGGTCACGAAAATGGTCCAGCTTGGCAGTGGTTCACAGCGCGATATTCAAGACTTCATGCTCACAAGATATGCCTGTTATTTGATTGCGCAAAATGGCGACCCGAAGAAGGAAGAAGTAGCTTTTGCGCAAAGTTACTTTGCTGTCCAGACTCGTAAGGTAGAACTTATTGAAGAGCGTTTAAACGAAGTGGCACGTCTGAATACACGTGAACGTTTACGAGCTTCGGAAAAACAGTTAAGTCGTAATATTTATCAACGTGGAGTGGACGATCGTGGTTTTGGTCGTATTCGTTCAAAAGGTGACTATGCTTTGTTTGGAGGTCTTTCAACTGAACAAATGAAGCAGAGACTTGGCATCAAAAGTGGTGCTTTGGCTGATTTTCTTCCTACACTGACAATTGCTGCTAAGAATCTTGCCACGGAAATGACCAATTACAATGTCGAACAAAAAGATCTTTATGGTGAAGCAAGCATTACAGCCGAGCATGTACAGAACAACCGAAGCGTTCGTGGCATGTTGGGTCAACGTGGAATAAAGCCTGAAGAACTTCCACCCGCAGAGGACATTAAGAAAGTGGAACGGCGTGTCGCCAAAGATGAGAAGAGCATGCTAAAGGGTACATCGAAACTACCTCCAAAGAAATAATTAATCGTTGATACATCTCTGTTTTTTTG
>OMTC01000034.1 GCA_900313845.1 uncultured Prevotellaceae bacterium | reverse complement strand
GTGATTACATCAACAATGAAGTCTATAAACTGACACAACCCGGGGAAATACCTATGAGGCAAGACCCCATCAAGTTTCAGTGAATTTTTGCATGCAAAAGTGAAGTCATTATGAAACGATAAAAAATTACTATGTACGGTTATATCAAAGAAAGAAATTAAAATAATTAGCATAATTTTGTCAGAAATAATATGTTTTTTAAAACAACACCATTTTTGGAGTAATTATAATAATTATTCTAATTTCTTTCCTAAGACAACTATTGTCATTTTACTGGTATATAAAAACTTCTACTGTATAGATTATGAAACGATATATCATCGTGTTGTGCGTGTTCCTGTCTGCGATGGCAGTGAATGCACAAAATCTTCAAGCTAAGTATTCGGGCAAATTGGATATGGTCGGGTTGCCTTTGGTGTGCCGATTCGAGAATGCTGAGGATGGCACGAGGAAATGCCTTTGGGACAGTCCCAACCAAGGTGCTTCGGATATTCCTGCCGTCATCAGCCGACTCACTGCCGACAGCATCTTCATCGACATGCCTGTGCTCGGTGCCAAGTACGAAGCTGCCATTCAGGATGATGGCAAGACTTTCGCTGGTAACTTCAAGCAGCGAGGACAAAGCATCGGACTCACTCTCCATGCTGGCGACTTGGTAAAACCTGCCCGTCCGCAGACCCCCAAAGAACCCTATCCTTACCAGACAAAGGAAGTGTCAGTGATGAGCAAATACGACAACGCATGGCTGGGTGGCACAATCACTTATCCCTTTGGCTATGGTTTCACCCTCAAGCCAGCACAGGTGCCCGTGGTGCTGATGGTGTCGGGAAGTGGACAGCAGAACCGCGATGAAGAACTCTTCGACCACAAGCCTTTCCTCGTACTTGCCGACTATCTCGCCAAGCGAGGTATTGCCACTTTGCGCTACGACGACCGTGGCGTGTTTAAATCGCAAGGCAGCTTGGAAGGCAACACCACAGAGGTGAATGCACGCGATGCCGAGGGATGGCTCGACTGTCTCCGCGACATGCAGAAGAGAGGCGAGTTAGGAAGTGTTGGCATCTTAGGACACAGCGAAGGCGGACTGATAGCTTTCATCTTGGCAGGCGAGGGGAAGGTGGATTTCGTGGTGAGTATGGCAGGACCAGCCACCGACGGAAAGACGGTGAGCATGGATCAGGCATTGGGTATCATTCGTTTGCAAGAAGAAGCTGGACAACTCAGTTTTGAAGCAGCAGAACAACAGCGCCAACAGTTGAGCGAAGAGATGGTTTTGGCATCCATTCGTTCTCAATATGGCGATAATTCATGGATGGATTATTTCTTGAATTTCGACCCAGCGCCTTCCATTCAGAAAATCACTTGTCCCGTGATGGCATTGAATGGCATGAAAGATTTTCAGGTGGATGCCAAGCACAATCTCGGCTTGCTTCGAGAGTTGTTGCCGAAGAATGACAAGCACCTCATCAAAGAATATTATGGTTTGAACCATCTCTTCCAGCCTTGTCGTACAGGACTCTACGCGGAGTATGGACAAATCGAAATCACAATGTCGGAAGAGGTGATGAAGGACATTGCGGACTGGATACTTAGGATAAAGTGAAAGTAGAAATTAAAAATGAAAAATTAAAAAGTAAAAATTAAAACTCCAATACTCCAATACTCCGTAGAATCAAAAAAGAGCAAGCTCCAGACGAGCTTGCTCTTATATTTATCGGGATTGTTCGCTTCGTGCGGTGACGATGAGGTAGTGGGAACGACACATTTGGTATTCGCAAACGGCATCATTGTATTGGTCGAGGGCTTGCTGCTGAAGGCGTTGGGCATCAAGCAAGTTGGTCATGTTGATGGTTCCAACGGAATAGTAGTCTTCGTTCATGCGGAGATTCTCGTTTGCTTTCTCAATGGCTTTCTGGGAGAGTTGTATTTCTTCGTAGGCATTGGTGAGTTTGTCGAAAGCATCTTGCATTTGCAACAGCATCATCTGGCGTTTTTCGTCGCGCAAGTCTTTGGCTTGTTGAACGGCAATCTTCTTGACTTTCACTTCGTGCTTGTTGCTCCAGAAAGCACTGATAGGAATGCGAAGCATGGCGAGTGCGTTGAAACGAGTTCCTCTGGTGGAGCCAACGTCAGACCATACTGCTGAACCCATGATGGCAAGCGTCGGTAGGTTGTCGGCTTGTGCGATGCGCTTGTAGAGTTGTTGGGCTTCCACGTTTTTGTCGAGCAGAGCCGTTTCGTGGCGCTGTTCAAGGGCGGAGAGGTGGTTGGCGAGAAGCATCTCGGGTGCTTCAATCTTCATGAGGAGGGTGGTATCGATATCAATGTCCTCGCCATCGAGTCCGATGAATTGGGCAAGAGCTCGCTTCAAGAGGGAAATACCGTTCACCAGTTTGTTTTTGAGTGAACGGTTTTTGTTTTGTTCGAGTTCCACGGTGAGCAGGTCGCTCTTGTTCACAATTCCCATTTCGAGAGCGTTCTTGGCATCTTTGTGATAGTGAACGAGTTCGCTGTCAGCCATTGCAATGATTTTTTGTTTGCTGTAGAGGCTCAGGAGGGTATAGTAGTATTTCTCCACTTGCTCATAGAGCTCGTCCTTGGTCACTTCCCATTGCAACTGACGTACATCTTTCTGCACATCAGCTAATTTGTTGTAGCGTGTGAGTTTACCACCTGTGTAGATGGGTTCTACAACGGAAATGTTGGCGCCTGTGTAATTCTTGAGGAACCCAAAATGAAAATCGGGAGTGCTACTTTCAAAAGCATCGATGATTTCCTCTATGAAATCAGAGAAATTCTCTTTGGCAACGAGGTACTTGTTCGACTTGAAGACAAGTCCCGTAACATTCACTTCTGGCAGATATTTGGAAAAGGCAAATTTTTTCTGTTCATCGGCTGTTTCGATGGCGTGACGAGCATCTTTTGACTTGATGTTGTTTTGCTCTGCCAGTTCGCAACACTCCTGCAAGGAAAGTATTCGCTGCGCATGGACAGGAGTGCAGAGAAAAGTGAAAAGTGAAAGGTGAAAAGTGAGAAGTGAAATAAGAAAATAGTATTTCAGTTTCATATTAAGCCTGATTATTATTGTCTTCATTTTTCATGATGAGGGAGTAGCCCACAGGAATCATGGTGAGGATGAAAACCATGGAGAAAATGGTTCCGAAAAAGATGCCTACACCCATTGGTCCCCACATAGGGGAATTCTCAATGACCATAGGAACGACACCCATCGAGGCAGCTGCAGAGGTGAGGAAAATAGGACGCATTCGTCGCTTGGATGCGAGAAGGATGGCTTGCTCGGCAGACATAGGTCCGTTGCCTTCGCCCACAGTCCGCAATTCCTCGGCGTAATCCACCATGATAATTCCGTTTCGGGCGATGATACCCATGAGGGAAATGAGTCCCAAGAGTCCTGTCAATCCTAATTCGTGACCGCCCAAAGTGAGGCCGAGCGAGGCACCCAGAAGCGAGTAGAGCAGAGAGTACATCATGAGGAAAGTGAGTTTCAACTTCTTCAGATGGAAGAGAAGGATGAAGAAAATCACCACGACGGAGAGGCTCAAACCGCCATAAACCTGTTTGCCATATCGGAGGTCGCTTTCTTTCTGTCCACCAGCCAAGATGGAGATACCTTCTGGCAAACGGAGGGTTTTGAGCTCCTCGAAAATACTATTGTTGACTCTTGCCATGTTGTGTCCACGGTCCGTCGTTCCATTCAGGTTTTACGTCAGACATTTGTCGAAGTGGTACGTTTGTCATAGGAAGAAAACCGCCTACCATTGCATTCTCCAAATTGGTCACGTCCTGAGTTCCAGCATTCACGTCTTTGAGTACCACATTCATTGGGTAATCACCCTCCCACACAGAGCTGATTTTAAAACCAGGGCCGAAGCGAGTGGCAAGATTCAGGGAAAGCAAGCTCTTGCTGATACCCAAACGATTGGATTCATCGCGGTCCATCACTACATTCAATGCCTCACGATTTCCTTCGAAAGATGAATGAACGAGATAAACTTGTGGGTCTTGGCGCAAGCGACGCATCACACTATCGGTGGCGATGTGGATGCTGTCGGGGTTGTTTCCTTGGATTCGCACTTCCACTGGATAGCGTGCATCGCTATAGGAGAGTTCCTTGAAACGCACTCTCGCATTTGGAAAGTAATCGCTATAGAGCTCAGCATAATCGTTGAGCAATCCTTGTGTGTCCTTGTCACCTCCTGTGTTGATGATGAACTGTGCGAAGTTCGTACCGCCAATCTGAGGTGCATAGGTCGTTTGGAATCGAGGCGATCCCATGCCATAGAACACAGTGATGTTTTTCACGCGCTCGTCCTTGCAGAGCATGTTTCGCAGACTGTCAGCCACTTTTTCTGTTTCTTCGATAGGAGTACCTATAGGCAAGGTGATTTCCACAGGCAACTGGTTGCGCTCGGCATGTGGCATGAGTCGCCGAGGAATGCGGGCGAAAAGTATCACACCGATGATGATGCACACGAGTCCCACCACCATCGTGGTGATTTTGTACCCGAAGCATCGGTCAATGAAACGGTTGTATCCATCCTGCACATGTTCCAAGAAAGTCTTGCGTTTTTTCTTGTCGTTCTTTCCTTTGTTCTCGCTTGTTTCCAAAGGTTTCGTGATGAAAGTGTATTGCAGCCAAGGCACCACGAGAACTGCCACTAACAACGAGACGGTGAGCACGATGGTCACTGCAACTGGGAACCAGATGATGAAGTCGTGAATCATGCTGGTCGTGGTGAAAACGAGAGGGAAGAAAGTGATGGAAATACAAAGTGTGGCAGTGAGGATGGAGAAGAAGAATTCGCGTGTGGAATCCACTGCGGCTTTGAATCGCGGCGTACCCACGGCGAGTTTTTCCAAATAGCAATCGATGATGACCACAGCATCATCGACAATCATACCCAAGGTGACAATCAAAGCAGCCAGCGTGACGGTATTCAGTTCCACTCCAAACGCATGGAAAATGGCAAGCGAGGAGAAAATGGTGATTGGAATGGTACAAACGGCAACGCCTGCTACTCGCAAAGGAAGCATGAGCATCACCACTATGATGACGGAAATGATGGCTATCAGCAATTCGTGAAGGAAATCGTCAACCGACTTGCCAACCACATGACTCTGGTCGGTGATGGGGTAGATGGTCACATCGTCGGGCAAGGTCTCTTTGAAATTCGCTAATGTCTCTTTCACCTTTTTACCGAAATCGACGATGTTGCCACCATTGTTCATCTGAACGGAAAGCAACAGGCATTTACGTCCATTGTTCTTGATGTAGCGAGTGAGATGAGGGTATTCTCGCTTCACTTCGGCAATGTCTTCAAGACGGATGGTGTTGCCATCTGGGTCGTTGTAAACGATTTGTTTCGCCACATCGAATTCTGTGTTCATCGACGAGCGAACGTGGATTGGCACGGAGGTGTACTCGTTCTCCAACTCACCACTTGGAAGCGTGTTGCCATGACCCGACAACGTGTTGTAGAGTGAGACCGCGTTCATGCCATATTTCGTCATTTGGTCGCGGTTCACATAGATGCTGATTTGTTCGTTTTGTTCTCCATACACCACCATGTTGGCGAGGTTGGGAATCCGACGGAGTGAATCCTTCAGCTCTTCCATGTAGCCGTGGAGTTCGCGGTAAGTCTTGTCGTTGCTTTCGAGCGTGACGAGCAATGCAGCTGAATCGCCGAAATCGTCGTTTGCCACCACAGCCAAAACACCGCGCGGCAGACTCAGCTTGAAGAAGGAAATGCGTTCCTTCAGCTTGTTCCAGAAAGTGGTGGCATCTCTCACGTCGTCATTCAAATAGACGAACGCCACAGTCATACCGTCGTAGGTCTGCGTATAGGAACGAGTTTTGTTCACCTCTCGGAAACTGAACACGAAATCCTCCAAGGGTTTGGTGAGTTGTATTTCCACTTCTTCTGCCGTAGCACCTGGATAGACAGCTGCCACGATACCGATAGGGAAGGTGAATTCAGGAAACTCGTTCTTCGGCATGGTGATGAGCGAGAAAACACCGCTCAGCATCAGCACACCAACGAGCAGCAGCATGATGTTCTTGTGCTGCAACACACTGGTAACGAGGTCGGATTTCTCTTTTTTATTCATGGCTTACACTTCTTCGACCAACATGTTTTCACTCACTTTGTCGGACCCTTCAACAATCACTTTGTCACCAGTTTTCAAGCCTCCTTCAATGATAACACCTTCGTTCGTGACATCACCTACTGATACAATCCGTTTCTTAGCCTTGCTCGTTTCCACAATCCAAACATAGGTTTCTCCACCGCTCATCTTCACGGCACTTTGTGGCACGATATAGTCGTTGCTTGGCTTGTTGCCTGTGTTGGTTGTGGCACTGCAAACCATGCCTGGGAGCAGTTCGTGCCTTGGATTACCAACAATGAGTTTCACGTCATAGGAATGACTGAGGATACTTGCTTGGACACCTTTGGTCTGGACACGTCCCACATACTGACGACCGTCTAAAGCAGGTACTTTGAATGCAATTTCCTGACCCACGTGAATGTCTCCAATCTCGTTCTCAGGCACACTCAGCTTCACTTTCACTTGGTCAATCTTAACCAGTTTGAATCCTCCCAAACCAGGGGAAGCGGCGGCACCTTCATGCACCATCCGTTGTGCGATATAGCCCGAGAAAGGAGCACGAAGCACGATGTCCTTGAGTGACTTACGGGAAATCTGTTCGGCAGCTCGGGCTTTTGCCAACTGCGTCTCCATTTCCACCATCTTTATTTCGGGAAGTGTACCACGTTCGTAGAGGGTGGAAAGACGCTTGTAAGCATCCTCGGCTTGGCGCAGAGTGGATGCCGACATCTCATAACTGCTACGTACATTCTGTCCGTCAACCTCAGCCAGCGCTTGTCCTTTCTTCACCATCTGCCCTTCTTCGGCATACACACGAGTCACTGTGCCTAATACGTTGAAACTGACCACGGCACCATCTTTTTCCTCGATGGTACCCACAAATTCCTTTCCCCCCATCACTTGTGTTGGTGAAATCGTTAAGCTTTTCACCCTCACTTTCCTGACTTCTTTCTGTTCTGATTGATTCGTGCACCCCAATGTTATCATCAGTGTCAACATAATCACGAACCATGCCTTATTCTTTCTCATAATTTCTCTCGCTATTATTTTTTTAAAGCAATACTCAATGCTTCACTTCGGTCTCGTTTGTCCGTTCCCTCGAATGACCCACTTGTAGGTGGTGATTTCTTCGAGCGCCATTGGACCACGAGCGTGAAGCTTTTGGGTGGAGATTCCGATTTCAGCACCAAGACCGAACTGTGCACCATCGGTGAAAGAAGTTGGAGCGTTGGCATAGACGCAAGCAGCATCCACTGCGGCAAGGAAGCGAGAAGTGGTGGCTTCGTCTTCGCTGATGATGCACTCGCTGTGTCCTGAACCGTGGCGACGGATATGAAGAAGTGCTTCGTCGAGGTCATTCACCACTTTCAATGCCATGGCATAGTCTTGGAATTCCGTGCCATAATCCTCTTCCTTGGCATGATGGAGCAAGGTTTGAGGATAACCACCTGCTTCGAGCACAGCAAAACTTGGCTCGTCGGCATAGATGCGGACGTTGCTTTCCTGGAGTGGAGCCAACAGAGCAGGCAGGTCGGCAAGGCGGTCGGCATGAACAAGGGTGCAGTCGAGTGCATTACAAACACTCACACGGCGTGTCTTCGCATTATTGATGATGCGCTTGCCTTTCTCCAAATCGCCATCCTTATCAAAATAAGCATGGCACACACCAGCACCCGTCTCGATGACTGGTACGCTTGCTTCTTGGCGAACGAAGTCGATGAGGCGTTTAGAACCGCGAGGAATCACCACATCCACATATCCGTTGGCATGGAGCAACTCTGCCGTTGCCTCGTGGGTGGCAGGGAGAAGGTTGATGATATTCTCATCGAGATGGTGCTGTTTTAGTACCGACTTGATAATTGTAACAATGCAGCGATTGGAATCGTCTGCATCCTTACCGCCTTTCAGCAGACAGGCATTGCCCGACTTGAGACAAAGGGAGAAAACATCGAAGGTGACGTTTGGACGTGCCTCATAGACGATTCCAATCACACCAAACGGCACACTCACACGTGTGAGGTCGAGACCGTTGGGCAGCACCACATGTTTCAGTACACGTCCGAGTGGGGAGGGGAGGGTTGCCACTTTTCGAGTGTCCGCAGCAATACCTTCGATACGCTCGCGAGTGAGTTTCAATCGGTCGTACATTGGATTTTTGGGGTCCATGCGTGCCAAGTCTTTGACATTGGCTTCAAGAATCTGCTCAGTTTGTGCAATGGCAGCATCAGCCACGTCATTGAGCACTTGGTTGATGGTCTCGGTATCTAAGAGTGCCAACTGAATGCTGGCTTCACGTGTTGATTCAAATAGATTTTTCATTTCAGAGTTTTTTATCAGAGATTTATTTATGTCAGGGATTTGAAGGATTTTAAAGGATTGTTCCCATTCATTACATTGTCCTTTGTCCATTGTCCATTGTCCTTTGTACATAATAAGGTCCTTTAAATCCCAGCTTTTTTTCATTGATGGTTCTCAAAAATGGTGCAAGGAATCGTCTTGTGCTCGATGAGCAAGTCGGTGAGCACATTGTTGCGCTTGCCGTTGGCAATGATGACCGTGATGCCAGCGTTATTCACTTCTTGAGCAATGCTGTATTTCGATTCCATTCCTCCGCGCCCTGCATTCGACTTCTTGTTTTGGATAAAACGGCTGAGGTCGTCGCCTGGCTTCACGTGAGTAATCAATTCTGAATTGGGGTCATCGGGATTGCCCGTGAAGATGCCATTGATATTCGACAGGATGATGAGGTGGTCGCAGTTCATCATGCGAGCCACAAGTCCGGATAGTTCGTCGTTATCCGTAAACATCAATTCGGTGACGCACACGGTGTCGTTTTCGTTGATAATCGGAATCACACCATTCTCAAGCATCACTTCCATACAGTTCTGTTGCGTGCTGTAACTAATTGGGGTACTGAAGTTTTGCTTCATCGTCAGCACCTGTCCTACGTGGATGCGATGGTCGCGGAAAAGTTCGTAATAGCGGTCGATGAGTTTTGCCTGTCCCACGGCAGAGAACAACTGCCGCTCATCCACATTATCTTTTGTCTTGAGATTCTTCATGCTGTGCAGAACGCTTCGTCCACATGCTACGGCACCCGAACTGACCAACAGCACTTCGATGCCCTGTTGGCGTAGCACAGCAATCTGGTCCACGAGTGCCGACAGACGGGTCACATCCAATGAACCGTCCGCGCGTGTCAAAACGTTGCTACCAATCTTGATTGTGATTCGCATCGTGTCTAATATTATGTTACTTTTTAATCTGTTTTTGCTTACAATTCGAAAACTTTCTGCAAAGGTATGAAAAAAACTGTTCATTTCGAGGCGAAACACATGGGAATTTGATAAAATGTCAGAGAAAGCAAGTCGTTTCTTTAAACTCGAAAGTGCTGAATATACTTTTGAAAACCGAAATATTTCAAAAAGAAATAGTTAAAATGATGTAATTTGATGGCAGAATGATGTAAAATGAATATATTTGCAACCTAAATGATGTAAAATTATGGCACAAGTATCTATGACCGTTCGTATGGATGCCCAACTGAAAAGTGCATTTGATGCACTTTGTGCACAGTTTGGCATGAGTGCAAACACTGCAATGAATGTGTTTGCAAAAGCAGTGGTACAGCGTAGGAAGATTCCTTTCGAAATTACAGCTGGTGATGACGTTTATAATAAAGGAATTGAAGCATTCAATGCCATTCGGGCAAAGGCAGAAGCAGGCGAGTTGCCTGAATTAAGTCAGGATGAAATCAATGAGGAAATTCGTTTGGCAAGAGAAGGGAAATGAAAACGTTTGTTGTTATTGATACAAATGTCATTGTATCTGCTTTGCTTTCTAAAAACAAAGAGTCAGCAACTATTAAAGTCTTTAATGCTTTTCTGCGCAGGAGTCTCACTATGCTCTATAACGAGGAAATTCTCCAAGAATATCGTCATGTGTTGATGCGTCCAAAATTTAAATTCCCATTGCAAAACGTATTGGATATTTTGAATTTTATTGAACATGAAGGTGTACCATCCAATAGAGTGCATAGTGAAGAATTTTTTCCCGATCCAAAGGACATTGTTTTTTATGAGGTAGCTCTGTCTCACAAAGACACCTTTTTGGTGACAGGTAATACTAAGCACTTCCCTAAAACTCCTATAGTAGTGACCCCTACTGAAATGGTGGCAATCCTCGAAAATAAAGACTAAACATTAAAACTATGTACATACATTTTTAACTATCATCAATTATGAAACGATTTGCATTTAAGATGTTCCTCAAGCCAGGGTGCGAGGAAGAGTATCAGAAGCGACATGCGGCACTGTGGCCTGAATTACGCCAACAAATCAAGGATTCGGGCGTGGGCAATTACAGCATCTATTGGGATAAGGACACGAACATCCTTTTCGGTTATCAAGAGTGCGAGGGTGAAGGTAATTCACAAGACACGACGGACGTGGATCCAATTACGCAGAAGTGGTGGGACATGATGGCTGACATCATGGAGGTGAATCCCGATAATTCGCCTGTCACGATTCCTATCAAAGAAGTTTTCCATCTCGATTGAGACGGAGTTTTCAAAGTTCTTTTTTAGAAAAATTATTGATTCTTTCTTGAATAATTCAATGAAAAGGCGCATTTTCTGTTTGGAAAATGTGCTTTTTTTCTTTTGCACGACACATTTTTCCGTTTTCCTTCTTTGCTTTGGACTTTATTTCTTAACTTTGCCACGAATATGTGCCTATTCCAGCGGGAACTGCATGTATAAGATGAATTTAAGAAGAAAACAATAAAGTAAAATATTTTTTATTTAGACGTATTAATTAAATTAAGATGAACGTAATTACGAAGACAGTCTCTTTGCCTGACGGAAGAGAAATCAGCATTGAGACAGGTAAATTGGCAAAACAAGCCGATGGTTCTGTGATGCTCCGTATGGGTAACACTATGCTCCTGGCCACTGTTTGTGCCGCAAAAGATGCAGTTCCAGGAACAGATTTTATGCCTCTTCAGGTGGAATATCGTGAAAAGTATGCTGCTAATGGACGTTTCCCTGGAGGTTTCACAAAGCGCGAAGGTAAGGCTTCAGACGAAGAAATCCTTACTTGCCGTCTCGTTGACCGCGCACTCCGTCCACTGTTCCCAAGCAATTATCACGCAGAGGTGTATGTGAATGTGATTCTTTTCTCTGCCGACGGAGTAGATATGCCAGATGCTCTTGCAGGTTTTGCAGCCAGTGCTGCTCTTGCTGCTTCAGATATTCCTTTCGAGGGACCAATCTCTGAGGTACGCGTTGCTCGTATCGATGGTGAATTCGTTATCAACCCTACTTTCCAGCAGCTCGAAAAGGCTGACATGGACCTCATGGTGGGTGCCACAGAGGAAAACATCATGATGGTGGAAGGCGAAATGAAGGAAGTGAGCGAACAGGATTTGCTTGCTGCCCTCAAGGCTGCTCACGATGCCATCAAGCCTCAGTGCCGCCTCCAGAAGGAACTCATGAAGGAACTCGGTACCGACGTGAAGCGTGAATACTGCCACGAGGTGAACGACGAGGAACTTCAGGCTGACATTGCCAAGGTTTGCTACCAGCCAGCTTACGACGTGACCAAGCAGGGTCTCGAGAAGCAGGCTCGTGCAGAGGCTTTCGAGAAGATTCGCGAGGACTACAAGGAGGCATACGCTGCTGCTCATGCTGACCTCACTCCTGAAGAACTCGAAGAGAAGAATGCACTCATCGACCGTTACTACCACGATGTGGAGCGCGATGCAATGCGTCGTTGTGTACTCGATGAAGGTATCCGTCTCGATGGTCGTAAGACTACTGACATCCGTCCTATCTGGTGCGAGGTTTCTCCACTGCCAGGACCTCACGGAAGTGCTATCTTCACCCGTGGTGAAACTCAGTCTCTCTCTACTTGTACCCTCGGTACGAAGCTCGATGAGAAGTTGGTTGATGGTGCACTCGTTCGCGAATTTCAGCGTTTCCTCCTCCACTACAACTTCCCTCCATTCTCAACAGGTGAGGCAAAGGCTCAGCGTGGTGTAGGACGTCGCGAAATCGGTCACGGACACCTTGCTTGGCGTGGTATCAAGGGACAAATTCCTGAGGATTATCCTTACACGATTCGTGTAGTTTCCGATATTCTTGAGTCAAACGGTTCGTCTTCTATGGCAACCACTTGTGCTGGTACTCTCGCACTCATGGATGCAGGTGTGCCTATCAAGAACCCTGTAGCAGGTATTGCTATGGGTCTGATCAAGAACCCAGGCGAGGACAAGTACGCAGTGCTTTCAGATATTCTTGGTGATGAGGACCACCTCGGCGATATGGACTTTAAGACCACTGGTACGAAGAACGGTCTGACTGCCACTCAGATGGATATCAAGTGCGACGGTCTTTCTTTCGAAATCCTCGAGAAGGCGCTCATGCAGGCAAAGGCTGGTCGTGAGCACATCATGGGCGAGATGATGAAGACCATCAGCGAACCACGTCCTGAGCTCAAGCCACATGTTCCTCGCATTGAGCAGATTATCATTCCTAAGGAGTTCATTGGTGCTGTCATCGGTCCTGGTGGAAAGATTATCCAGCAGATTCAGGAAGACACCAAGACTGTCATCACGATTGACGAAGTTGACGGTGTGGGCAAGGTGCAGATTTCTGCTCCAGACAAGGATGCCATCCAGTTGGCTCTCTCCAAAATCAAGGCTATCGTGGCTGTTCCAGAAGTGGGTGAGGTTTACGAAGGAACTGTTCGTTCCATCATGCCTTACGGATGCTTCGTTGAGTTCATGCCAGGTAAGGATGGTCTTCTCCACATCAGCGAAATCGACTGGCGTCGTCTTGAAACTGTTGAAGAAGCAGGTATCAAGGAAGGCGACAAGATTCAGGTGAAACTCATCGACATCGACCAGAAGACAGGTAAGTTCAAGCTCTCTCACCGTGTACTCGTTGAGAAGCCAACCGACTATCAGGAGCGTCCACAGCGCGAGCGTCGTCCACGTCCAGAGCGCGGCGAGCGTAACTTCAATGGTGAGCGCGGTGAGCGTGGCGAACGTGGTGAACGTCATGGTCGTTTCAACAACAATCGTGGTGAGCGTCCTTCTTTCCGTCACAACGACAATAACAACAACCAGTTCGGTGGTGGACAGGAGCAGAACGGCGGCGACTTCAAGTCAGCTCTCGATGATTTGTTGAATTAAGATAATCTACCTTAAAAATAACTTGGAACTATTTGTATATTGCGAATTGTTCCAAGTTATTTTTTATTTAAGGATTTTTGTCAGTTTTTGAGGGCGCATAGCGAGCTATGTAACCGAGAAAAGTGGCAAAAAGACTTCAAATCAAACAAAAAGCAACCGAATTGAAAGAACACAAATTGGTAGAGAACTAAAAACAGAATTTTTAGAACCTACCTAACAAATAAAGGGATTCTAAAGGGAAAATGGAAAAAAACATGAGAGTCTTATTTGTGAGTA
Organism: uncultured Prevotellaceae bacterium; assembly: GCA_900313845.1. Taxonomy (GTDB): domain Bacteria; phylum Bacteroidota; class Bacteroidia; order Bacteroidales; family Bacteroidaceae; genus UBA3839. The sequence continues at coordinate 8,234 of OMTC01000034.1, read as the reverse complement.
GAGGCTACCCCACTGAAAAGAATCCAATGTTTGGGAATTACGAGGCAGTACAAGCTCGTGCCCTTACCAAACGAGGCATACAGGTGACGGTTGTCGTTATCAGAAGGATACGAAATTATTTTTTTTCGTATCAATTCGTTGAAAAGCATTTTCAGGACGAAGGGGTGGATGTTTATTTCATCAATTCTACGATTTCGTATTTCATAGCTCCTTTCTATATATTCCGAAATAAAAGGCTGGAGGAAAAGGCGCTCTGTAAATTCGTGAGAGAAAGCTTGAAGAACGGAATCTGCTTCGATTTGGTACATGCTCATATCATTGTTCCTGCTGTTTTTGCGATTCCATTGAAAACCCAGTTTAATTTGCCATTGGTGGTAACTGAGCATTGGTCACGTGTCAATCAAGATACGGTAGATTCTTATATTCATGAGAATGGCAAGGTGTATCAATATGCAGACTACGTAATGGCTGTTTCTCATTTCTTAGCTACCAATATTACAAAGAATTTTGGTGTAAAATGCCATGTGGTTAACAATATGGTAGATGACCTATTCTTTGAAGGAAACCTTGAAGAGCATCAAGATAGACCGACTGTTCGCTTCATCGCAGTTGGAAGTCTTTTACCGATAAAGGGTTTTGATATGCTGATTCGAGCTTTTGCAAAGATGAAAATGAAGAGCAAAGCAGATTTGTTCATTATTGGTATGGGGTCGGAGTATCAAAATCTGCAAGACCTTATTAATAGCGTTTTATTGCAAGAAAAGATTCATCTCCTTGGCTATAAGTCTCCAGAAGAAATCTCCAATCTACTCTCCGATTCAGATTGCTACGTTCTTTCAAGCAAAAGTGAAACGTTTTGCATTGCCTGTATTGAAGCAATGGCTAAGGGTCTTCCTGTCATTGCTACAGACTGTGGTGGTCCAAAGGAATATATCAATGAGGAAACGGGTGTGTTCGTGCCTGTTGATGATGAAGATGCTTTGGCAGATGCGATGGATAGAATGGTTCTTGATGGTAAGAAATATAATAAGGATAGAATCCGAAATTATTGCCGAGAGCATTTCTCGGAAGATGTGATAGTAGGGCAATTGTCTCGCATTTATCATGAGACTATTTCAAAATATAAGTGAGATATCATGAAAAAATCCTCAAGGCATTGCGTCTTGAGGATTTTTTTGCTTGAAACTTGAAACCTGAACCTTTAGCTCGGCGTAGCCAAACTTGAAACTTGAAACTTGAAACTTGAAACCAGAAACTGGCACTTGTGCCTTGCGCCCTACTTCTTCAGCGATTTTACTGTCACTGGGAATTGAAAGTAAGTGTCGGGGTAGGGTTCGTTCTCTAATGTGAAGTGCCACCATTCTTCGTCGAGTGGCTTGAACCCGTGTCGGAGCATAGCTTCGCGCAGAATCATGCGGTTTTGGTATTGCGTTTCGCTAAGGTCACTGCCTCGATAGTCGGGATGCGATTGGAGTCCGAAGAAGTCGAAGGTACCACCCATATCCACTTCCTTCTCTGTTTTCATGTCGAAGAGCGTGAGGTCGAGCGTACTGCCACGACTATGACCTGATTTCTCAGCTATGTAGCCTTGTGGGAAGAGTACATCTTTGGTGAGGTCAGGGTAGAAATACGATTTCATCTTTGTGTCGTTGAAATCCTTCGACCAACGCACGAAATGATTGACCGCCTTTTGTGGACGATAGGCATCGTAGATTTTCAGACGATACCCTTTTGCTATCACGTCGTCCGACACGGCACGAAGTGCTGCTGCCGCTTCACGAGTGAGCAAAGCACAGGGTTCTTCGTAACCATCCACGCGCGTTCCCACAAAGTTGTAGGTGCTGTAATAGCGGATTTCGAGGATGGCATCGGGCACTGCGTCCGACAGCAACACAAATCCCGATGGGTCGTTGGGACCAGTACTTCTTGTCAGTTGTTTTGAACTGCCGCATGATGCGAGCACTGTTGTCAGAACGACGAGTAGTAAGGTAACATTTTTCTTCATTTGTTTGAGTTCTCTCATGATCTGTTTTTTATCGTTCCTTAGTAGATAAAGGAGCGACCCTAAAGCCGCTCCAACGAAGATGAAAAAGTTTTTGTACTACAAAAATATGTTGTGATAGGTGCAGTACCTTGTTTAGAATCTTTGCTGTTTACAAAAACCACGTGAGTGCGTTTTTATGACTCTGAAAGTGTATTCATTTCTGCGTTGGATTCGCCACCGTTGGTGCCACCTCCACCGTTGATGTTCTGGTTGACAACGTATTCCATGTCATCACTCTCAACGTATCTACAGTTTTCTGTCTTTTCCATCAGGTCGATGGTCATTGCTGCTATGCAGAGAACTAACAGTGCAAAAAATAATTTCTTCATAATTATATTTATTTTTTTAGTTATTGAATTCGTTTATTTTTTTGTCTTTGTTTGTTTTGACACTGCAAAGTTATGGAGTAAAAAGACGTTTGTCAAAAAAAGAATCTTCTTTTCACTTCGTTTGTTGCGACAAGCCACTTATTTTGCGACAAATCCACGAAACCCCTATTTTATTTGTCGCGAACCCTTCGTTTTTCCATTATTTTAACGACATGAAAGGCTTCGAATGTACTGACGTTCCCCTTTGATTACATGGAATCAGTCCTTCGATTAAGCTGAACCAGTCCTTCGATTTTACTGAAACACCGAGCCCTCATCGTTGTCACGGCGAGCGTTCGCCATCGCAACGCCGAGCGCTCGTTATCGCAACGCCGAGCCTTCGGCAACTAGTTGAATCCAAAGGACAGGTTCAGTCAATCCCCAAATGCGCTTTTGAAAATCCCCAAAAGCGTTTCACTCAATCCCCTAAAACGTTTCAGTCAAGAACGGTTCGCAAAAATGTTAAGTAAATCTTTTGACGATTAAGTTTATATATTTAACTTTGCAAAAGAAGAAAAATGTTGCTTGCTGAAAAGATGGCTTACAGACTGCTATTGTTGTTTTGTTCGATGTTCGCTCTGTTGCCGCTCTGTGCCAGAGGGAACGTTGTCGATGAGTGTCCCGTTGTATCCATCGTGCCCGAGCGTCTGCCGGACATGACCATGGCGCGTAGTGGTCATAGAATTTTCTACGTCAATGGCGAGCTAACAGTCACAGGTGGCCATATCAAAAACTTTGTGCTTACGCAGACGGCTGAATACTTTGACGGTACCAACTGGCACGTCGTGGATATGGCATATCCCCACGACAATGGCTTCGCTGTGGTCCTGCAGTCCGGCGAGGTGCTCATCGGTGGCGGTCATCAAGATGAGTTGGGGGTGGGGCAGACCTACACTCTTGAACAATATCATCCTCAGACGCACACCTTTGAAGGATTCGGATGTCTTGACTGCAGGCGTGTGTTGGCCAATGCCATGCAATTAGCCGACGGACGTGTCATTATCAGCGGCAACCACTATGCCCCCGATGCGATAGGTTGCTATGATGGTAAGCCACAGGTGGAACACGTCGCCTCCCTCAGGCAATACCGATCCAACCCCTACATTCTCCCTATTTCTGCTGACGATGCTGTCATTCTCGGTGGCAACGACAACTACGACCGCCATCCTGACACCGTCTGGGTAGATCGCCTCAAGGGCGAAGCTTTTCGTGCGCCTCTATTGGAGCACTGGCGTCTGGTGTACACTGACCAGCCTTTCAGTAGCGAGGCCTGTTCTATGGCCGATTACACTTATCTTCTGACAGCTACTGATGCCAGCGGCCAATTAGGCTTCGTCGTGATGAGTGATACGACTTTCTCGTTGTTGTCCACTGTCTGTCCTGTACCTATGAGGAGTCGGTTCGGCCCTATTTTCTATAAAGGTCCTGTCGCTTTCGACAAGGCACGTCAACGCGGCTATGTTATCGGTGTCGACAGTCTGTGCCACCACCAGTACATACTGGCAATAGACTGCCGTCAAAAGCCTGCCGCCCTTACCCTTTATCATACGGATTCGCAGGAGGAAGCCACGATTACCATTCCAGTGTTGACACCTGACGGCGACCTTATTCTGGTAGGTGGTATTGCAAGCAACAACTATAAGCCATTAGCCTCTGTCTGGCTGTATCATTTTGCCACACCCATGCCAACAGCAACAACCTCAGGGATGTCCCTTTGGCTTTTGGTGGGTATGGCTATGGCGGTGGCGGTCTTCTCAGCCTGCTTAATAGTATATCTCCGACGCCGAAAGCAAACGACAGCAGACGATGTGACTGTAGTAGATGATGTTACTGCTGAGGACCCGATTGATGGCAAGACTATCGAACTCATGGAACGTATCCGCACGCTTATGGAGGAGGAACATCTCTACCTGCGCACCGACCTGAAACTTCAGGATGTGGCCGTGTGTCTCCACACCAATAGCAGTTACGTCAGCGAATGCATCAACAGCGTCTGTGGTCAGACGTTCTCGCAGTTTGTCAACGAATTCCGTGTACGTCATGCTATAGAACTGCTGCGCCAACAGCCAGACATGAAGATAGTGGCAATCACTTCTGCGTCGGGCTTCAGTACCGAGGCATCGTTTTTCCGCAACTTCAAGACCGTAACCGGCATGACTCCACGCGAGTGGGTTGCTTCCCTTTAGCATAGGAAAATGCGGAAAAATAGCAGGGAACGACTATCATTTCTTTGATTTGATAGTCGTTCCCTTTGTTTTGATAGTCTTTTTGCCTGACTTTTTCCATATCTTTGCCCGCAAATTTATTTCAAATTTTTTCAAAGATTATGGAAAAAAACAGAATTACATCGTGGCTTGCCAAATTTTCGTTAGCCCTCATGGCTCTGTGTGTCATTACCGCTTGCTCAAAGGGGGATGATGACAACGGAGGAAACAGCGGAGGATTGACCCCCGATCCCAACATCCCAACATTTTCTAACGTAAAGTATGAATTGGCACCAGCGGCAACCATTGTGCCCGAGGCTACCGCCAAGCAAATCACTGCCGTTGATACCATCAGCCACAAGTTCACTCTGCCCATATCGGCAGGAAAGCCCGAGGTAGGTCATACACTGATTATCAACACGCCCACCAAGGAGCTGCACGACGGTCTGCTTGCAAAGGTGATAAGCGTCAGCGAGACCAGCAAAGGCTATGTGGTCAATTATGAGAACGCCGAGCTGAAGGATGCCTTCAAGTCAATCGACATTCCTGAGTCCTACATCCCCATCAACAACTACGTGGAGCACATCTACGATGCAGAAGGCAACGAGGTGAATTTCAAAAGGGCTCCCAGCACCCGCTCCAGCGGTATCAATACCATGAAGATTATTCTGCCCGAGAAGGGCTGGAAATTAGGCAGCAGCAAATTGGAGTTGACACCGAAAATGACCATCGACCTGGCCATGCGCTACGTCATGCAGAGTGCCAATTATGAAATTGATTTTGCCGACTTAAAGGTTGATGCCGACATCACCGTTGGGGCTGACATAGCCCTTACCCTCGACGAGGCTAAGCTGCTTGACCAGAAAATTCCTCTCGTCACCGTCTATTTTGCTGCCATTCCCGTAGGACCTATCGTCATCACACCGTTTGTTGAAATCCAGGGTATCTTCAAAATAGACGGCAAGGTGACTCTCGAAGCCTCAGTCAGTTACAACCGTGTAGCCCATGCCCACTTCAACTATCAGAAAGGACATGGACTCGACGGCAATATCACACCCGACCCCGAGGCTCCCGATGCATTGCAATATACCTTCGGTCCTAAGTTCGAGGGCGGATTCTCATACGGACTCTCCGTCGGTGCCAGCCTGGGACTCTATGGCAAGGGCTTCGCGTTGGGTGGAGAAATAGACTTTTGCAAGAAGTTCACGATGAGTGGAAAGTTGGATGTTGCAGCACTCACCGGTACATTCTCCGACCTGATGACATCCATGACACTGCCGACAAATCCGCTCTTTGCATGGTCATCGCTGAAGAAGTGGAATTTCATGAAGTTTGAGGACCTTATGCTCAACGAGTACGTCACGTTACAAGGACGTGCCAGTTGCACCTTTGCATGGAAGAGGCTTTTCGATTGGAACATGTCCGAACTGAGCATCCCCATCGACTCCAGTCCCATCATGCCACAGGTCCAGATTGACGATAACGATTTCTTTGACTTCAACGAGAACGACGTCACCCTCACCCTGCACCATACGAAGAAGAGTGTGCTGGATGGCCTGACGGAGTTCCGCGCTGAGTTTAGACGCGAAGGAGCCAAGCCTGATGAACAGCCCATCGTGAAGTACTTCGACTTCGACGATGAGAAGCGCAACTTGTTGGTGGCAGCTATCAAGGGTCAAAAAGTCACCTCTGCCGCCAAGGCTACACTGAACGGTGAGGACAACTACAACATCACGGTCTATATGACCATTATTGATGTGGACATACCAATCTTTGAGGGGTATGCCAAGATAAAAGAAGACGACAAGCGAATGCCTGTCAAGGAAGTAGATTTCTACATAAACGGAACATTCCGCTATTGGGATGAAGACAAGGAATTCACCTCGCATTTTACGTCGTCTTTCGGCTTCACTGATAAAGAAAATGCCACTATCACAAGTACAGAAACAGGGAACAATCTGCATGTGGAATGTACAGGAAAAAATAGTTCTAATGGCGATGAAGGCACATTATCTTTTGACATGATCGACTGGAAGAACTGGACGAGCAAGAACGTCAAGATAATGAATGTCAAATACCAGCGGAAAGGTAGCTGGCCAGCCAGCGCAGAATTGACCAACATTCCTGTCAAAGAGTCTGCCACCGAAGGTTTCGAGGTAGATGCCACCATCAATGACGGTGTCAAATTCATCAGTTTCGACTATAAGGCAAATGACTCTTATACTTACGAATTTGCCCCTTCACCTGATGACAAAGTCAAGATAGATATCTCTTTAAGACCGGAGTATTGGCATTGGTAGCAATAGTGATTTTGTACGCAAGTAAAGAACAATTATTATTAACAATTTTAAAAAAACCACATTATTAACAATTAAAAAAACAACAATGAAAAAGTACATGAGTTTTATGGCTTTTGCCATGTTGGCTGTATTCAGCCTTGCCTTCGTGTCATGCGGAGACGATGATGACGAAGATGAAAACACTACAGAAGCAACCATCGTCGGAACCTGGGAGATTACTGAGAACAATCTCGAAGTGAAAATCAAGGAATTCTTTGGGATGGATTTAGGAGAATGGGAAACAGTTGAAGATGAAAGCCTGGTTGTAGGCGATCGCGTTACATTCTATGAGAACGGTACGTATCGCACAAAGAACGATTCCGGAAAATGGAAGAAGACGGGCAATGTTCTGACTATGAAGTCGGACAACCCTGACGAAGACGTCATTGACGAAGACGTTATTACTTATTCCAAAATGACCATCAAGAAGCTTACTACAAAGGTGATGGAGCTAACCTTAAGTGTTGAGGATTATTTCTCTTATGACGTAAAGATGAAAAAAGTCTGATTTTGATCAATAATAATTCTGAAGAGTCTTGGGAGCGTACACCGTTTCCGAGGCTCTCTTTTTTTGGGAGTTTCCTTTTTTCAAATAGCTCATCTTTTCCACTTCGCGAACGTGTGCGGGCGTACACACATCTATGAAAACACAGAAAAACTCTACACCTTCGACACCCAAGGGTGTAGGGCGCTGTGGAGCGTTAAGTGTTGAAGGTATAAAAAAAGAGTCAAAGTGTACGAAAGAAGGATTTTTTTGATTAAATTTGCAACGAAAACGAATAATAACTAAATAACTAACATAATAAGACTAATCACACTTTTTATGAGACGTAAGTTTTTCATGAGCTTTTTGTTGTTGGCTATGGGGATGCTGACGGGTATGCCTATTCAAGCGCAACAGAAAATGAGGAATGGTGCTTGGCGCGTGGAGCAACAAGTGATGCAGCAGCACAAAAATGTTATAGGTAGAATGAATCCTCCTCGTTCCCTTCCTGTGGGAGAAGGACTGGATAGAGGCAGATTCGGTTCTATCAGCGGAATCATCACTCCTCAACCGAACAAGCAGGGAATCGAGAAATATAGGTGGCATTCCAGCAGCAGAGAAACTGCTCCTCTCACTTTCGGGGAGAGGCAGAATGTGGATCCGTCTTTCAAGCTTGCTGCCAAGGAGTATAAGCTTCCTGCAGAGATTTATGGATTGATGATATACAGTGGTGCCAGTTCGAACTACTATGGCATCTACAAGATGGATGGTACGAGCGATGCCACTCCTACAGCT
>OMTC01000373.1 GCA_900313845.1 uncultured Prevotellaceae bacterium | reverse complement strand
CTACCAAGGACCTGAAAGCAGGAGAATGGGTTAATGAAAAGAACCTGAAAACGAACCTATCAGGAACATTATCTTACGAGTATCATCCTGTATCAGAGAAACTTAACATAAAGAAAGAGAATAAAACATTTAAAGGTTTCATTCGCAAAAATGGAGAAGTCGGCATCAGGAATGAAGTGTGGATAGTTCCTACCGTTGGGTGCGTCAATGGTATCGCAGAACGCCTAGCCTCACTTCTTGAAAAAGAAACAGGTCTTGAGGGCATCGACGCTGTTCACGCCTGGCATCACAATTATGGATGTTCTCAGCTGAGTGAAGACCATGAAAACACGCGAAAAGTCCTGCGCGACATTGTTCTTCATCCAAACGCAGGAGCCGTCCTTGTCCTATCTTTAGGTTGTGAGAATAACCAACCAGAAGATTTCATGTCAATGCTTGGCGACTACGATCACGACCGAATCAAATTACTTGTAACGCAGCGTGTCGTAGGTGATGAAATTGAAGAAGGAATGAAAGTGCTTCGTGAGCTTTATTCCATTGCCAGGCAGGACAAGCGCCAAGAATGCCCCCTCAGCGAGCTTCGTGTCGGCTTGAAATGTGGAGGAAGTGACGGTTTCAGCGGAATTACCGCCAATCCACTTGTTGGAGAATTTAGCGATTATCTCGTTGCACAAGGTGGAACCAGCATATTGACAGAAGTTCCAGAGATGTTCGGTGCTGAAACAATTCTGATGAATCGCTGTGAGAATGAAGAACTTTTTAACCAAACAGTAAAGATGGTTAATGACTTCAAGGAGTATTTCTTATCACATGGGGAACCTGTTGGAGAGAATCCCTCTCCCGGTAACAAAGCCGGTGGTATTTCCACTTTGGAAGACAAAGCATTAGGGTGCACTCAAAAGTGCGGACGTGCTCCCGTCAGTGGCGTTCTTGCCTATGGTGACCGTCTAAAAGTGAAGGGTCTAAACCTTCTCTCAGCACCAGGCAATGACCTTGTTGCCTCTACCGCATTGGCTTCTGCCGGCTGTCAGATTGTATTGTTCACCACAGGTCGCGGAACTCCGTTTGGAACTTTCATTCCAACGATGAAGGTGTCAACAAACAGTACACTTGCCCAGACAAAACCCAATTGGATTGATTTCAATGCAGGTCAACTCGTCGAAGGCAGACCGATGCCAGAAGTTCTCTCCGATTTCATCGAAAGAATCATTTCAGTAGCCAATGGAGAAAAAGCTCAGAATGAAAAGAATGGATATCGGGAAATTTCTATTTTCAAGAATGGTGTAACATTGTAGAATTGAAAGCGACACAGAACAGATTGAAACGAAAGAATCGCGGCGTCTGCCTAACTTCAAGACCATGATTTCACATAAAAAGGGACTTTTAGCGTTGTCACCTTTATTGGTGTTCATCCTATTGTATTTAGTCACGAGCATTGTTGTTCGTGACTTTTACAAAGTCCCCATTACTGTCGCCTTTCTGATAAGCAGCATTTATGCCATTATGGTTTCATACGGCTTTCCTTTACAGAAACGCATTCTTCATTTCAGTCGTGGTGCCAGTACAAATAACCTCCTACTCATGCTTTGGATATTTGTAATGGCAGGGGCTTTCGCGCATTCGGCGGAGCAAATGGGCTGCATAGACGCTACAGTCAATCTCTCGTTGAGTATCCTACCAGCACAAATGCTACTTGGAGGACTATTTCTTTCTGCATGCTTTATATCTCTCAGCATAGGTACAAGCGTAGGAACAATCATCGCGTTGGTTCCCATCGCAGCAGGTATAGCCCAGTCTACCGGTGCTTCTGTTCCCATGTTGACTGCTGTTGTGGTTGGTGGAGCATTCTTTGGCGACAATCTTTCATTCATTTCAGACACAACCGTAGCAGCAACAACTACACAAGGATGCAAACTCAGTGATAAGTTCCGCGTCAATTTCTTTCTTGTTGCCCCTGCTGCTTGTCTGATTCTTGTCCTGTACTTATACATCGGTAAAGACTTTACCTCTACACAGGAAACGCGAGCCGTTGAATACGTAAAAGTAATTCCCTACCTCATTGTCCTGGCAATGGCCATCATGGGCATGAACGTAATGGCTGTATTGACAGTAGGCATCATAATGACCGGTTTCATCGGTGTCTTAACTGGAGCGTACGATATTTTCGGTTGGTTTGGTGCAATGGGAGACGGAATAAAGAGCATGGGTGAATTAATCATCATTACCATGATGGCGGGAGGGCTTCTGGAAATAGTCCGAATGAACGGCGGTATTGACTATATTTTGGAACATGTCTCTAGCCATGTCAGCGGCAAGCGGGAAGCCGAAGCTATCATTGCTACACTAGTGAGCCTGACAAATGTGTGTACTGCAAACAACACAGTTGCCATTATCACTGTTGGTGGTATTGCAAAGCAAATTGGGGACAGATTCGGAGTTGACAACCGCAAATGCGCAAGTATACTGGACACTTTTTCCTGCTTCGTCCAAGGGCTACTACCCTACGGAGCTCAACTTCTCATGGCAGCAGGATTAGCAAGTATTAATCCTGTAAAAATCATACCCTTCCTCTATTAT
>OMTC01000023.1 GCA_900313845.1 uncultured Prevotellaceae bacterium | reverse complement strand
TCCTTTGGTTTGGTACGCCCTATGGCTTTGCGCTTTGGGCAGGTATTGCTGTTGTGCCCTGCCTCATAGCCGCTTGCCTCCTACGCAAATGGGAATCTTGAATTTCTTTTTGCCGCTTTTCCAAGTTCTTTTTAGGGGATTCAGTAATAATTTGAAGGCTCGATGAAATATCCTTGAACCTTCATTAAAATTGTTTCAAACCTTTATTAAATATATGTCGAACTTTCAATTAAATTTCTTTGAAAGTTCAGCGTAATATTTTTGAACTTTCATTGCAAAATTTCTGAACGTTCAAAAATAAAAAAATGAACGTTCAAAAAAATATTTCTGAACGTTCAAAATTTTATAAATGAACGTTCAAAAAATCTTTTATGAACTTTCGAGATGTTTTAAATGAACTTTCGGCATATTTGTAATGTGGGTTTTGCAATTTTGAAATACCTTTATGGAAAAGTTAGAAAAGCGTAGTGAAATAGTGAAAAAAGCCTTGCTTAGCATTGAAAAGAGTGAAGAAATGTGTATATTTGAATGCTACAGGAAATGAAGCATTGGCTTAAGAATGTGGCGTAAAACTAAAAACTAAATTTAATATAAGGTATATGGCAACTTTGAAGGTTAACGTAAGAAAGCAGCGCGTGGGCGTGATGCAGAATCGGGAAATGTATGTGGCGCATGTTGATAATCAGACTCTTATCGACAGGGAGAATTTGATTAGTATGGCGGCAAGTGACTCGGGACTCAGTGAGGCTCAGATTGCTGCATCGCTCTTTGCATTGGAAAAGCAAGTGGAGGAACTCTTGTTGGAGGGACATCGGGTGAATTTCGGCATATTGGGTACATTCCGCATGTCGGTGGATTGCAAGGCTAAGGAAAGACGGGAGGATATGACTGCGGAATGCATCACGCGTCGCCGCATCATCTATACTCCATCCACTCGTATCAAGGGGAAATTGAACAATGCCAAGATCAAGGGGTTCGAAATGAAGAACGTTGAGTCGTAGGATTTAGAAAAACAAAATCTGAAAATGATTAAAGGCGTGTTGCGGTTGTTTTTGAAGCGCAGCACGAGGGTGAAGTCTGCAAGAAGAAATGAAACGATTGCAAACTATGCTTTTCAGTTGGTGTGAGAGTGTGACGTTTGAATAAAAAATGCATAAGTTTTCTCGTTATTTTTTGTTTTCATTTCTTTTTGCAGATTTATTTCTGTAACTTTGCAATGAAAATGGGCGATTGGCAATGATGAGTTGCCAATTTATTGTGTCAATGAATTTATTTCCAATTAAATAACAATTTAAATTTATTTTATCAGTATGAAGATTTCTCGTATTGACCATCTGGGCATTGCTGTCCAGAGCATTGAAGAGGTTCTCCCTTATTATGAGAACGTTCTCGGTTTGAAGTGCTATGCTATTGAGGAAGTGGCAGACCAGAAGGTGAAGACTGCTTTCTTGAAGGTGGGCGAAGTGAAGATTGAACTCCTTGAGCCAACAAGCCCTGAGAGCACTATCGCTAAGTTCTTGGAAAAGGGTGGTAGAGGTGTTCACCACATGGCATTCGCTATTGAGGACGGTGTTGCAAACGCATTGGCAGAGTGTAACGAAAAGGGCATTCGTCTGATTGACCAGGCTCCACGTCCAGGTGCTGAACAGATGTCTATCGCTTTCCTGCATCCAAAATCAACTGTTGGTGTACTCACAGAGTTGTGCGAACCACAAAACAAATAAAAGAACAAAGTACAAAGAACAAAGTACAACGTAGTTAAAGTTCTTGGAAGAAGATGTATCGGGAGGATTTAAAACAACGCTTTAGGCAATTTTCCATCCGAATAGTGAAAATGGTAGATAGTATGCCTCGTTCAATTTCCTCGGATGCTATAGCCCGACAAGTTATTCGTTCCGGTACATCTCCTTACGCTAATTACAGAGCTGCTTGTATTGGTAAGTCTGACAAAGATTTCCTCAACAAGTTAAAAATGGTTGAAGAAGAACTTGATGAGACGGCACAATGGTTGGACCTTATTATGGCAACAGATATGTTAGCTCCTACGCGTGTACGTCCTTTGTACGATGAAACTCTTGAATTGTTGAAAATCATTGTTTCTGCAATCAAGACAATGAAAGGTAAATTGGATAATAATTTATAAATAAGTAGCAGACAAAGACGAGGATGGTTGACTACGTTGTACTTTGTCCTTTGTTCTTTGTCCATAAAATTATGAGCAAGCAAACAGAAAGAATTCAGGAGCTGATTGAGCTCCGACAGAAGGCACGCTTGGGCGGTGGTGAAAAGGCTATCGACAAGCAGCATGCAAGAGGTAAGTTCACAGCTCGTGAGCGTCTTCAGATGCTTCTCGACGAAGGTAGTTTTGAGGAGTTTGACATGTTCAAACTTCATCGTTGCTACAACTTCGGCATGGAGAAGAAGCAATTCCTTGGCGACGGTGTGGTTGTCGGTTCTGGTACAATCAACGGTCGCCTTGTTTATGTATTCGCACAGGACTTCACCGTGAATGGTGGTTCCTTGTCGGAGACCATGGCGGAGAAGATTTGCAAGGTGATGGATATGGCTATGAAGATGGGTGCTCCTGTGATTGGTATCAACGACTCGGGTGGTGCTCGCATTCAGGAGGGTATCAACGCGCTTGCAGGCTATGCTGAGATTTTCCAGCGCAATATCCTTGCCAGTGGTGTGATTCCTCAGATTTCTGGTATCTTCGGTCCTTGTGCTGGTGGTGCTGTGTATAGCCCTGCTTTGACTGACTTTACCCTCATGATGGAGAATACCAGCTACATGTTCCTGACAGGTCCTGCAGTTGTGAAGACAGTGACTGGTGAGGACGTTGACCAGGAAAGTTTGGGTGGTGCCAGCGTTCACTCTACGAAGTCGGGTGTAACTCACTTCACCGCTGCAACTGAGGAAGAAGCTATCGCCATGATTCAGCAGCTTCTTTCTTACATTCCTCAGAACAATCAGGAAACTACTCCTTTGGTAGAGTGCACAGACCCAATCGACCGCATGGAGGACAGCCTGAATGAAATCATTCCAGACAACCCTAACCAGGCATACGACATGTATGAAGTGATTAGCGCCATCACAGATAATGGTGAGTTCTTCGAGGTTCAGCCTCGCTATGCTCAAAACATTATCGTTGGTTTCGCTCGCTTCAACGGACGTTCCGTAGGTATCGTTGCCAACCAGCCTAACAAGTTCGCTGGTGTGCTCGACTGCAACGCAAGCCGTAAGGGTGCTCGTTTCGTTCGTTTCTGCGATGCTTTCAATATTCCAATCGTGAGCCTCGTGGATGTTCCTGGATTCTTGCCAGGCACAGGTCAGGAGTACAATGCCGTGATTCTTCATGGTGCTAAGTTGCTCTATGCTTACGGCGAAGCTACAGTGCCAAAGGTAACTGTGACATTGAGAAAGAGCTACGGTGGTAGCCACATCGTGATGAGCTGTAAGCAGCTTCGTGGTGACTTGAACTACGCTTGGCCATCTGCTGAAATCGCTGTGATGGGTGGTAGTGGTGCCGTTGCAGTGCTCTATGCCAAGGAAGCTAAGGCAAAGAAGGAAGCAGGTGAGGATGCTAAGGCATTCATCGCTGAGAAGGAAGAGGAATACACAAAGCTCTTCGCAAATCCTTACAATGCAGCCAAGTATGGTTACATCGACGATGTTATCGAGCCTCGCAACACTCGTTTCCGCGTGATTCGCGCTCTCGAGCAGCTCGCTACGAAGTCGCTTACCAACCCTGCTAAGAAGCACGGAAATATTCCGCTTTAGTATAAAATGAAGTATGAAAAATGAAGAATGAAGAATGTATTTTACTTTTTTCGAGTTCTTCAGAAATTTGTTCTTCCGTATTAATAACCAAATATCAAGAATGGATGAAATGAAAATGAAGCAATTGGCGTTTGCAGCCATCGTTCTTCATTCTTCATTCTTCATTCTTCATCAGAAAATGAAAAAAGTATTATTATTCGCTTTCGCCCTCTTATCGGGTATCTCGATGATGGCACAGGGAGCACACGACTTCAAAATCAATGAAGTGTATGTGCTGAATCCTGCTGACTCGTCGGCGTCGGCTCAGTATCGGGACGAATTTGGCGAGGCAAGCAGCTGGATTGAGATTCAGAACATTTCTTACAGCACGCACGACATTCGTGGATGCTTCCTCACTTCAGACCGTTCTGTGCTCGACAAGAACATGTCGGCTCCAGATCGTATTGCAAAGATGTCGCTCGTTCCAGCAGGTGACGCTCGCACAAGTGTCACTGCCAAGCAGCGCATCACTTTCTTTGCTGATGGCAATGTGAATCGCGGTACTCTCCACACTAACTTCAAGTTGGTGCCAGGCGAGGACATTTTCATTGCACTTTATGATGGTAACGGCGTTGACCTTCTCGACTCTATCACGATTCCTGCAAGTTTGCCTGCTGGCAATGGTTATGCAAGAAACGAAGACGGTAGTTGGTCTGTTGAGACAGCAGAGGCTTTGACTCCTAATGCGCCAAACAAACAAGTGGAGCATAATAAGATTGCTGAATGGAAGTCGAAAGACCCTTATGGCATTGCCATGGCAATCCTTTCCATGGGTATTGTGTTCAGTTGTCTGATTCTCTTGTTCGTATTCTTCTATATCTTTGGATGGGTTCTCAACCGCATCGCTAAGTTGAATCGCGTGAAGGCAATTCGCAAGATTCACGAGTCGGCTCAGAAGGTGGTTGTCATGGCAAAGGAAGGTACAGAAACGAAGGGTATCGAAATGGACAACTACGTGGCTGCTATCACGCTTGCTTTGCATGAGTACATGGGCAACATGCACGATGTGGAAAGTGGTGTGCTCACAATTCAGCATCACCAGACAGAGTGGGAAAGCAAGGATCACACACTCCGTCACGTTCCTGAAATCCACCATTAATTAATCATTCAGTTTTCAAAACAAAAAAGATTCATGAAAGAATATAAATATAAGATTAAAGGTGTTGACTACAGCGTGAAAATCAATGGCGTTGAGGACAACATCGCAAAGGTTGAGGTAAATGGCGTTGAGTTCGACGTTGAAATGGAAAAACCTATCGCTCAACCTAAGCCAGTGGTACGTGCCGTGGCTGCTCCAGTGAAGACCGTTGAGGCTCCTAAGGCTGCTCAGGAAGCTGTTGCTCAAGGTGTTACAGCAGTGAAGGCTCCTCTTCCAGGCACAGTGAACGACATCAAGGTGACTGTGGGACAGGCCGTGAAGAAGGGTCAGACAGTTGTTGTGCTCGAAGCCATGAAGATGGAGAACAACATCGATGCTGAGCGTGATGGTAAGATTGCTGAAGTGCGTGTTGCTAAGGGCGACACCGTGATGGAAGGTGCAGTACTTGTAACTATTGAATAATTTAAGTGAAGAAAAATGTTATTAGAATCAAGTATTTGGGGCTTCATTGGTGAAAAGTTCGCCGACTTCCTCACCTACACTGGCTTTGCCAATGTGGCGTGGGCAAATGTCATCATGATATTGGTCGGTGCTTTCTTCATTTGGCTTGCCATCAAGAAGGACTTCGAACCACTGCTGCTCATCCCGATTGGTCTGGGTATCATTTTGGGTAACATTCCGTTCAAGGCTGCTGGTCTTGAAATCGGACTCTACGAGGACAATGCCGTCCTGAATATATTCTATCAAGGTGTGAAGCAGGGTTGGTATCCGCCTCTCGTATTCCTCGGAATCGGTGCGATGACTGACTTCTCTGCTTTGATTGCAAATCCTAAGTTGATGCTGATTGGTGCCGCTGCTCAGTTTGGTATCTTTGGTGCTTATATCATTGCGTTGGCAATGGGATTCGAACCAAACCAGGCTGCTGGTATCGCTATCATCGGTGGTGCTGATGGTCCTACAGCAATCTTCCTTTCTTCGAAGTTGGCACCAAACTTGATGGGTGCTATTGCAGTGTGTGCTTATAGTTACATGGCACTCGTTCCTGTGATTCAGCCATTTATCATGCGTGCGCTTACTACTAAGAAGGAAAAGCAGATTAAGATGGCAACAAGCCGTGAGGTGAGCCAGACTGAGAAGATTCTCTTCCCAATCGTTGGTTTGCTTATCACTACTTTCATCGTTCCATCGGGTCTCCCATTGCTCGGTATGCTCTTCTTCGGTAACTTGTTGAAGGAAAGCACAAAGACAACTCGTTTGGCAAAGACAGCAGGTAGTGCACTCAACGACATCGTTGTGATGCTCCTCGGTCTTACCGTAGGTTGCTCCACTCAAGCAAGTGAGTTCCTCACGCTCGACACTATCCTTATCTTCGTGTTGGGTGCATGTGCTTTCATGATTGCAACTGCAAGTGGTGTGCTTTTCGTGAAGTTTATGAACCTCTTCTTGCCAGAAGGTAAGAAAATCAATCCACTTATTGGTAATGCAGGTGTGAGTGCCGTTCCTATGGCAGCTCGTATCTCTAATCAAGAAGGTTTGAGGGCAGACCCACACAATTTCCTCTTGCTCCACGCAATGGGTCCCAATGTGGCTGGTGTTATCGGCTCCGCTGTTGCAGCAGGTGTCCTCCTCGGCTTCTTGTCATAGATGGTGCTTTTGTCAAGGATTTAAAGGATAAAAAGGATTTCATTCTTCAGAGTTAATCCATATTATCCTTTCAATCCCTGACAAAATAGAGAAAAAAGAAAAAGGCTGTGAGCATTTGAGCTTACAGCCTTTTTAAGTTAATTTGATATTGTCTTTGATTAAATCAGTTTCTCAGAATAAGCATCATTGATGATGTTGAGCGCATTGAGAGAGCGAGGGAAACCAATCCAAGGAAGCATTGCTGTTACTGCTGCAACCATTTCTTCCTTTGTAATCTTTGCGTTCTTGCAACCGATGGCATGAGTGCGAAGACGGAAGTCAACGCCTCCGAGTGCTGCCAACATACAGAATGTGATGAGTTCGCGGTGCTGAAGGTCAATGCCGTTGCGTGTGTAGAACTGACCGAAGCAGTAGTCTTGCATATAGCGCACGATATGCTCCTGTCCCTTTGGAGAAGTTTCGTACATATTGTCGCAGTTGCCTTCGCCCCAAAGAGCATCAATCATTTCCTTACCAGCTTCGTGGCGAGTCTCTTCAGTGGTGGTAGCTTGGTCATCGAGAGGGAGACGAATATCGTTATCGTCGAACACTTCGTTCATAGCGAGCAAGAAGCAAAGCACTTTTGAGAAACCGAGGAATGGAACTGCTTGATATACGATTTCGCGTACTTCACGTGGCTTTACACCCACATTGAGAGCAGCATCCACATACATGCGGAACTCCGTAAGAGCATTGCAACCTATACAAGAAGCGAGGATGCACATCACACGTGTCTTTTCCTCAACCAAACCAGTTGTTGCCTGAAGTGTTTCATCGAAAGCGAAGTTGTCGAAAATAACTGTCAATTCAGGGTCACTCTTCAATGTATTTACTGCATGGCGTCCGTAAAGTTTTTTGATTTCTTTGTGGGCGCGTTCTGTAATTTTGATTTCTTTCATGGTGATATTATGATATGATTTTTGATTCGTAAATGCAAATATACACAAAATTATCTCGATTGCGAAAAACTTGTGCTTTTTTTAGAACATTTAACACTGAAACCGTTATTTTTTCTTACCTTTGCATGGAAAAAGTGATAGTTCGTTGATTTCGTGTCATCATCATTTTTATTTTTGTATTGCCTTTTGGTAGGATTCTCAATAAAGTATTTTTGTGCAAATAAAGTAAAATAGAATTGAAATATGGCTTCAAAACTCAGATTCAAAGTAGTGGATGACGCTTTCAAGAAACGTCCAGTTGAAGTGAAAACTCCAGTTGAGCGCCCTTCAGAATATTTTGGAAAGTTTGTTTTCGACAAGCAGAAAATGTTCAAGTATCTGCCTGCGAAAGTGTATGCCAAGATGTGTGACGTGATTGATAATGGTGCTCCTTTCGACCGCAAGATTGCAGATGCTGTGGCAGAAGGAATGAAGCGCTGGGCAATCGACCTCGGTGTGACACACTACACTCACTGGTTCCAGCCTCTTACTGAAGGAACAGCTGAGAAACACGATGGATTTGTTGAGCACGACGGAAAAGGTGGAATGGTGGAAGAATTTGAAGGAAAGATACTTGTGCAGCAAGAACCCGATGCTTCGTCTTTCCCAAGTGGTGGTATTCGTTCCACTTTTGAGGCGCGAGGCTATTCTGCATGGGACCCAACTTCTCCTGTTTTCATCATTGGTGATACCTTGATGATTCCTACCATCTTTATTTCCTATACGGGTGAAGCCCTCGACTATAAGGCACCTCTGAAAAAGTCCCTATATGCTGTGGACAAGGCTGCTACTGCAGTGAGTCAGTATTTCTATCCCGATGTGAAAAAGGTGATTACAAATTTGGGTTGGGAACAAGAGTATTTCTTGGTAGATGAGTCCCTCTATACTGCACGTCCTGACCTTGTGATGACGGGACGCACACTGATGGGACACGACTCTGCAAAGAACCAGCAGATGGACGACCACTATTTCGGTTCTATCCCTGAGCGCGTGGAAAACTTTATGCGCGACATCGAAATACATGCACTGGAGTTGGGTATTCCTTGCAAGACACGTCATAACGAGGTGGCACCCAACCAGTTTGAGTTGGCACCAATTTACGAAGAATGTAACCTTGCTGTGGACCACAACATGCTGATGATGTCAATCATGAAGCGAGTGGCACGCAAGCATGGATTCCGTTGCATTTTGCATGAGAAGCCATTCAAGGGAGTGAACGGAAGCGGTAAGCATAACAACTGGTCGCTCTGCACCGACACGGGAGTGCTGCTCCATGCTCCAGGAAAAACGCAGATGGAGAATTTGCGTTTTGTCACTTTCATCGTTGAGACTCTCAAGGCTGTCTATGATCATAACGGACTTCTTAAAGCGGCTATCAGTTCTGCTACAAATGCACATCGATTGGGTGCTAACGAAGCTCCTCCTGCTATCATTTCATCCTTTTTGGGACGCACCGTTTCTGATTTGTTGGAGCATGTGGAGAAATCGAGCGATGATGATATTCTCGCAGTGGCTGGGAAAACTACCATGCAACTCGACATTCCTTCCATCCCAGAAATATTGATTGACAACACAGACCGTAACCGCACTTCTCCATTTGCCTTTACGGGTAATCGTTTCGAATTCCGTGCTGTGGGTTCGGAGGCTAACTGTGCAAGTGCGATGCTGGCTCTGAATACCGCTGTAGCAGAGGCTTTGACCAATTTCAAAGAGCGTGTTGATGTTCTGATAGAAAAGGGTGAAGCAAAGGAAAGTGCTATTCTGAAAGTTGTTCGCGACGACATCAAATACATCAAGCCTATCCATTTCGACGGTAATGGCTATTCGGAAGAATGGAAAGAAGAGGCTGCTAAGCGTGGACTGGATTGTGAGACAAGTTGCCCTCTCATTTACGACCGTTATCTGGATGAAAACACTATCAAGATGTTTGAGAGCCAGAAGGTGATGACTAAGTTTGAGCTTCAGGCACGAAACGAAATCAAGTGGGAAACCTACACAAAGAAGATTCAGATTGAGGCACGTATCTTTGGTGACCTTTGCATGAACCATATCATCCCTGTGGTAACGAAATATCAGTCCACCTTGATAGATAATGTACACAAAATCAAGGAGATATTCCCTGAGGAAAAATACCAAAAGATTTCGGCAAACAATCTGCATCTCATTGAGCAAATCAGCGAACACGAGTCGTTCATCGTGGAAAATGTGGAGAAGATGGTAGAGGCAAGGAAGAAAGCCAATCGCATCGAAAGTGAGCGAGAAAAGGCAATTGCCTACCACGACAATGTGGCTCCTTATTTGGAGAAGATTCGCTATCATGTAGATAAGTTGGAGGAAGTGGTTGACGATGAACTGTGGCCTTTGCCAAAGTATCGCGAACTTCTGTTCATCCGATAACTGATTTTCAATTACAATATGCTGCAAAGCACAACGAGGCTCATGGTTTTTCCATGAAGAATGGGCTTCGTTGTGCTTTGCTTTTTTCTTTTTTCAACACTTCGCTTCTTTTTTCAAATTTTCTCATAGTATCATTCTCTCATTTTCAAAATAAAATCTTAAATTTGCAAACATATTGCGAATTTAAATATGAGACAAAACTTACTATATACTTTTCTTCTATTTTTTTCTCTGCTTTTTGTGGTACAGCCTATGGAAGCAAAAAAGAAGCAGAAAAACAAATATGAGTTGAAGCGTGAGAATGCCAGCAATTTACCTTTGATTGAGCCTGACCCTATCACTTACAAAGCAAAGCCCGATAGCAAACTGAGAATAGCAGAACAGCCTCGCTTGATGGGAGGAGGACGTGGATATCGTGTGGGTAATTGGGTGCATGGCATCGACGTGAGCCATTATCAGGGACGGATTGAGTGGCGCACCGTTGCGTCCAATCCTGAAGTGGGCTATGTTTTTCTGAAAGCATCTGAAGGTGGAAACATTACGGACGAAACTTACGAATACAATCTTCGTGAGGCACGTCGTGCAGGACTCAAAGTGGGAAGCTACCATTTCTTCCGTGCCAACACTTCCGCCGAATTGCAATTCCGCAATTTCATGAGTATGGTGAAAGTGAAGTCGCAAGACCTTCTTCCAATTATTGATGTGGAGGTAACGAATGGTGTTTCTGAATCTACTTTCCATGCACGCCTCGAACAGTTGCTCAAATTGGTCACTCAGGAGTTTGGACGCAAACCAATTATCTATACGGGAAAGAACTTCTATAATAAGCATTTCCATGGCGGACGTTATCGAGATTATAAGTTTATGATTGCTTGCTACACAATCGACGAGCCGGTACTCAATGGAAATGACGACTTTGTGATGTGGCAATATAGTCAGACGGGTAGGGTGCGAGGCATTCGTGGCAACGTGGACCAAAGTCGATTTGTGGGAAGACATACCCTAAGAGAAATCCAGTTTTGATTGACATTTTGGTATTGAAAAATCGTAAAACTTCAAACCGTAGATCCTTTTATGTTTTTTCTGACATTTTTGTTATCTTTTTTTTCTGCATGTAGCGAAAAGATTGATAGTACCATTGAATATACAAAGCAAGACTCCATTTTTATCGTTCAGATTTTGAAAGAGGCTAAGACGGAGAAGGGAAATGAAGCTCGCACACTCTATTTTGGTAAGAAATTCTTAGGCATACCTTACGTTGGGCACACACTCGAAGAGGGTACGAATGAACACCTTATTATAAATACGCGAGGACTGGACTGCACTACTTTTGTGGAAACAGTGAGTGCATTGAGCTTGTGTGATGCCAATAACAAACGTAGTTTTGCTGATTTTTGTTACTACCTACGTCAGTTGCGTTATCGCAGCGGACAGATTGATGGTTATCCTTCTCGACTTCACTAC
>OMTC01000403.1 GCA_900313845.1 uncultured Prevotellaceae bacterium | reverse complement strand
CTAATGAAAAAACAACGAGTTAGAACAAATACATGAGTTGTCTTGAATCACAGATTGCGGATTGGGATTGAGTAAATGAAGAATGGAGAAAAGGAGGAAAACGAAAACCGCCATTAGGATAGCAAGCCTTTGCCAAGGCTAATGCAAGGCCAAGGCTAATGTTCTTTTGTGTACATTTGGCTACGCTAAAGGTTGTTGAATCACCCAAAGAGTTTGCCGACCAACTGAAGGAGGTTCTTCACGGATTGCTTGTTGGCAATCGGAATATGGATGTTGGTTTCGCCTGTCTTCTCATCTTCTACCACAATGGACTTGATGAGCTCTTCGGTGGCTTCTGGCGATTTCAACGTTTCTGCGAGTCCTGTCATAAAGGAGATGCCTTGCGCCACCAAGTCTTTTGGATTTTGAACAGATGGTTTGTGTGGAGAATTGGATGACCCCGTAGGTTTAAACGGTTCTTCGTCCTCATCTTGAGGCACAATGAGGTCTGGAGATACATCACTTGCAGAATCATCGGTTTCTTTTGAGGAATCCTTGTCTTTTTCTTCTTCGGGTTCCTCCATTACCACTGGTTCCTGTTCTGATGCCTCTGTCGTTTCTTCTTCATACACATCCATGGTTTCTTTCAAGCTGTTCATCATCTGACTGAACTTGTTGTCTTCCACAAATACGGAATCTTCTCCTCCATCGAGAACTCCCTTGAACATGGATGACTTGAAACGAAGTTTCCCTATCATTTGTTCCTCAAAGGTATCTTTTGCCACCAGATTGATGACTTGTATGTTTTTGGTTTGTCCCAAACGATAGATGCGGGCAATGCGCTGTTCGAGCACAGCAGGATTCCAAGGCAAGTCGAGATTGATGACGATGGAGGCAGCTTGCAGGTTCAATCCTGTGCTACCGGCATCAGTTGACAAGAAAACACGACTTTCTGGCAAATCTGAGAAATTGCTCACTAAGTCCTTGCGCTTTATAGAAGGAACTCCTCCATACAAATACTCATAACCAATGTCTCGCTTGTCAAGCTCTTGTGCCACGAGACGTGTCATTCTCTCCCATTGACTGAACACCACCACTTTCTCGTCGCCACTTTCAACAACGTTTTGCATGATATTCATCACTTCGTTGACCTTTGTATCATAGCGTGTCTTCTGGTCAAGGATATAAGTGCTGTCGCACACCATTCGCATTTGAGAAAGGAGTAAAAGCAATTGCTTGCGGTCTTTCTCGGAAAGGAAATGGTTAGCGGTCCACTTCTGAAGGAGGCGAGCCACTCCTGCACGGAATTCCTCGTGAATATCCATTTGCTGCTGAGTGATGGGGATAATCAGGTTCTTGTCCTGCCGTTTCGGCATTTGCAGAGCCACATCCTTTTTCCTTCTGCGAATCAGTCTTTCTCTGATGATCTCCCCCACCCGATTCAAATTCTTATAGCCAATGATCTTTCCTAACTCATCGGTCTGAATGCATTGTGCACGGAACCGATAGTAAGGTGCCAGGCAGAATTGGTCAACTAATTGCATAACGGAGAAGAGTTCTTCCAACTTATTCTCCAATGGTGTGCCGGAGAGAATCACTGAATAGTCGGACTGAATGCGACGGGATGCAGTAGCAATCTGTGTGTTCCAGTTTTTCAAGCGTTGCACTTCATCCATTATCAAGACATCCGTTTGCAGTTTTCCAAGAATCTTAATATCGTTGCAAGCACTGTTGTAGGAAACAATCTTGTAGGGTTGATAGGCATTGTATTGGTCACGTCTCTGCAAATGAGACCCTTCTATCACGTGTGCTTCTTGCCCCGACAAACGCTCTATCTCTCGCTTCCATTGGTATTTCAACGAAGTAGGACAAATGACCAATACGCTCTCCGCCAGATGCTCACGAAGAAAAAGTTCAGCAGTGGCAATGGCTTGAACAGTCTTTCCCAATCCCATCTCGTCCGCAATGATGCTCTTTCCCTTGGCAAAGGCAAAGCGCACTCCTTCCTTCTGATAGGGATAAAGTGATGTTTGGAGAATACTATCCAACTCCTCATCGGAATAGTTGCTAATGATGCGCTCACGTACATTCTTCTCGCGCTTTTCAATGACAAAATCGAGTGCATCTTGATAGAATCGGAAACTATCGTCTATAGCCTTGGCTGCACGAATGAACTGATGAATATTCTTGTAAGCAGATGGTAACAACACACCGTCTGTATCAAAATAATGGGCTGCTAATTGCTGATACTCTTCCTGATAATCGGAACCAATGCGAATACGAACCGCTCTTTCACC
>OMTC01000288.1 GCA_900313845.1 uncultured Prevotellaceae bacterium | reverse complement strand
CATAAATGAGGTTGCGTATGCATCAGCCGTGGCACAATCCTGAGCCAACACTGTGGAGGAAAGAATATTATGCTGCACAGGACGCCCTGTTCTTGGGTCGATGGTATGTGCATATTTCATGCCATCCTTCTCGTAGAAATTGCGATAATTGCCCGATGTTGCCATTGCAATATCGCTTACTTTCACGATTTGTTGCAACTCTCCATTGATGGAAAGTGAATCATCAACGGGTTTCGTAATACCGATATGCCACAGTGCACCTTGTGGGTTATTGCCTCTCACTCGCACTTCTCCGCCGATTTCCACCATATAATTCTTTACGCCTTCCTTTTCGAGGTATTTGCCCACGGCATCTACGCCAAACCCTTTTGCGATGGCACTACAGTCGAGCATCAGCCTTTCATCTGCTTTCTTCACTTCGCCATTCTCCATCGAAACCTTTTCGAATCCCACAAACTGAAGGATGCTGTCAATCTTTGTGGAGTCGATTTTTTCAGCATTTTTGAAACCGAATCCCCATGCATTCACCAGAGGAGCAACAGTGATGTCGAAAGCACCATTTGTGGCAACAGATATTTGTTTTGCCAATTGGAAAACTTCCGCGAATTGTGCATCAACTTTCTTGGATGTATTGTTGTTAATGGCAGTAATGGTGGATTCCTTATTGAAAGGAGAAAGAGAGAAATCCACTGCTTTCAGTGTTTCATCAATCCCCGTTTGCAGATTCTTCTCACTTTCGTAAGTGATGTGGTAAATCGTACCAAACACCATGCCTTCATCCTTCTGAACCGTTTGCTGCGTCCAAGCGGTTGCCGATGGCTCCCGATTCATTCCTCCATTGTAGTCGAGGGCAATATAAATGGTTCCGCCAATCAGAATCAGCAATAAAGGTAAGTGCCACCATTTTCTTTCATGGGGCGTATAATCTTCTTTTAATTTCAACCAAGACATATTTTCTATCCTTTAAATCCTTAAAATCCCTGATACATACAACTCCCCTCTCCCTTTGGAGAAGGGTTGGGGGTGAGGCTTCTTCATTCTACTCCCCTCGCCTTTTGGAGAGGGGCCGGGGGTGAGGCTTTTTTCACTTTCTTCATTCCCCAGTTCAGGTCGAAAATCAATGAATATGTGATGCCTAAAGCACCTCCCTCAGCGGTAGTTCCATATCCAGGAATATAGTAAGGTTTTGCGTATTTGTTTTTAGTGGACGATATTTCATGTCGATAGCGGATTGCCCAACCCATGTGGAAATGGCCCCACATCTTCACTTGCACTCCTAACACAGCTTCAGCCCAGTGGCTTGTGGCGCTGATGTCGCGATAGGAAAAAGGCTCCGAACCTCCCCAAATGGGGTCTTTGATGGCTGGTCCCGAGATGTCGAACTTATAATTAGAAATACCATATCTCGCACCCACATACAAGCGATTGTCCTGAAGTTTATTCTTCAACATGTTGAAGTCGATACCAACTCGTGCATAAGGTGCTCTTGTTTTATATCGAATGCTCGTATTTTCATCAGTGATGTCGCAATCCGCCAATCCTATCTCAACAATAGGGAAATAGGTGTTCTTTAAATTCAGACGCAACGCTGCTTCAACACTCCCATAATCGCTTAAAAAATACTGTGCCACTCCAACCACATCGGCAGAAAGCGTGAATCCTTGAAAGAAAGGAATCTTTGGCTTTTCCTCCTTGATTTCCACGTATTGTGTTGGCAACTCTGGTTCAGGTATATTTCCTTGGGCTTTTACAGATAAAGAACACAAGAAAGATAAAATGAAGAATGAAGAATGAAGAATGAAGAATGAAGAATAATTTTTACTCTGTTTATGAGATGGGTTACTTTCATTCTTCATTTTACTCCCCTCACCCTTCGTAGAGGGGATGGGGGTGAGGCTTTCATACTTCATTCTATATTCTTCATTCTTCATTCTTCGTTCTTCATTTTAATTCTTCATTCTTTATTCTTCATTTTTCATTTATTCCGCAGTTCCCATGAAGAAAATCTTCACATTTTCATTTCCTTCGTAGTTGACTTCTGGATTCACGATGTCGATGTGATCGATACCAGAGTTGGTGCAACGAATAGTCTTCAGATGGTGGAAACGATGGGTACCGCATTCAGGAAGCTCCACATTCGAGTAGCTGTCATGAGCGATGTAGAGGGTGTCTCGATTTGAGATGTTGTTGTATGCGAAGATAATCGTGTCGTTATCTGAGAAATAACTCATAGGAATCTTCACCTTGTTGGCATTGCTCAGATTGTTCACCAATATCGTGTCTCGACGTGTTTGTCCAACCGTTTCTGTGTAGCCATTTTTAATATAGGAGGAATCGCGCGTTTGCAGAACCACCGTCTTGTACCCTAACTTCCTATACGTATAGATGGTTTTCATTCCAGGCTTCAACGTTGTCACGGTAATGGTGTCGTTATACTTCACCGATGTCCCTTGAGCATCATAAAACCCATAGTTGCACGTCACTTTACTCTCCAACGGGCAGTTGTTAGCACCACAAGCACACAGTAACAAGACAAGCGAGATGATGAATGATGAATGTAGAATGAATAATGAAGAATGCATTCTACTCCCCTCGCCCTTTGGAGAGGGGATGGGGGTGAGGCTTTCGTTCTTCATTATTACACTTCCTTTTCCACCTGATACTTGTTTCTCTCTTCCGAGTTGCGGCTAATCATCTCGCCGAGGAAACCTGCAACGAAGAGTTGCGTGCCGAGGAGCATCATGGTGAGAGCGATGTAGAAGTAAGGGGAATCCGTGATGAGGAAACCGTAAACACCCTTCGACAAGGCAATGATTTTCAAAACACCTACCACGATAACAGCAATGAAACCGATGATAAACATCAGCGAACCGATGAAACCGAACACGTGCATAGGTTGCTGTCCGAAACTGGAGAGGAACCACAACGAAAGCAAGTCGAGATAACCATTCACGAAGCGGTTCAAACCAAACTTCGTCTTGCCATATTTGCGAGCCTGATGATGAACCACCTTCTCGCCAATCTTCTCGAAACCAGCATTCTTGGCAAGATAAGGAATATAGCGGTGCATTTCGCCATACACCTCAATGTTTTTCACCACGTCTCTCCTAGCGTTTCTGCTTATATCCGCTAACCAAGTCGTACCCGTCCTCCATCACCATTCTGTAAAGCTCAGGAATCTCGTCGGGGCTGTCCTGCAAGTCGGCATCCATCGTAATCACCACGTCGCCCTGTGCACGAGCGAATCCGTGATACAGTGCAGGACTCTTTCCGTAGTTTCTGCGGAACTTGATGCCATGCACCTCTGGAAATTCCTTTGCCAATTTTTCAATCACCTCCCATGAACGGTCCTTTGAACCGTCATTCACGAAGATGATTTCATACGAGAACTTGTTTTCATCCATCACACGCTTAATCCATGCGTGCAACTCAGGAAGCGATTCTTCCTCATTATACAGTGGAACTACAACTGATATGTCCATGATGCTCTTGTTTTAAATTCAAAATTAAAAAGAAAAAATAAAAGAGTCAATGCCATTTTTCACGCTTCACTCTCCACGCTTCACGCTTCACTTTCCACGCTCCACGTCCTTAGCTCCTTTTTGCAAAGAATGCAGTAGGAATGGCAAGGATGAGAGACAACAAAAAGTTTTGGTTGAAAAGACTGAGGCAGAGGTCAACTGCACTCAGAGAACTCACCATGTCGAGCGACTCCTTCAATGTGTTCCAAGATTCCTTCATCCCCATTTGCTGATATGTAGCCTTTGTTGCAGGGTCGTTCATCAATCCATAGAAACTATCGAATACAGCCCCGTGGTCCAAGAATTTGAAATACACCAATTCAGCCACTCCCGTCAGCAAGCAAGCATAGAGCATCATGCTCAGACAGAACCAATATGCCCTGCCATAACCGATAGACACGTCATCGGGCATTTGCTGCTTGAATCGACGAGCCAAATAAAAGCCGAACAGAGGGAGGGAGAGGAAAAGTATGCACGACACGAACATCAGCAGGGGGTTCATCGTGCGGAAACAAACGACATATAGAACGAAAACCAGCACCCATGCAGCACCTAAAAATGTGCCATATTCCGTGGCGTATGCACTGAACAAACGATATTTGCTCAGTATCTCGCTTCCGTCCGTCTTCTTGTTATTATTATCCATTTACTAACATTTACCCAAAATCTCTGCAAAGTTACATCAAAAATGCCAATCCACAAACAAAGAAATTCAAAAATCCACTCATTTACCCCGTTTACACCTTAATATATAGTAAGTGAATCGTGAATATGTGGTAAGTGAATCGTTAATATATAGTCAATGAATCGTTTGTATAAATTAAAAGAATTGTTATAACCTATTGTGCGAGTCCTTCATTCCAATTAACTTTCGGCACTGAATTCAGCAATCTAACGC